>NZ_AAWL01000018.1 GCF_000169155.1 Thermosinus carboxydivorans Nor1 | reverse complement strand
AGTTAGCGCAAATGGCAAAAGGAGCTTTGCGTAATAAACTTGCCGATTTAGAAAAGGCGTTAAAGGGCTCTCTTGGTTACCATCAAAAAATGATGCTATCCATGCAACTAAAACATATTGAAACGCTAGATGAAAGTATTAAAGAATTGGATAAAGAAATAGCAGACCGTATGCGCCCTTTTGAAGAAGCCTTGGAGCTATTAGACACCATACCCGGTGTTAATCGGCGCAATGCAGAAGAAATCATTGCTGAGATTGGAGTAGATATGAGTCGCTTCCCATCCGCGGAGCATCTTTCATCTTGGTCAGGAATGGCTCCAGGGCATAACGAAAGCGCTGATAAGCGAAAATCAGGAAAAACCCGTAAAGGAAACCAACATCTGCGAACAACACTTGTACAATCAGCTCGCTCTGCCGCCCGCCAAAAAGATACTTATCTTGCGTCTCAATACCGTAGAATCTGTTCCCGTCGTGGTTCTAACCGTGCTGCAGTAGCTGTAGGACATAGCATTTTAATAATTGCCTATCATATTCTCAAGAAAAAACAGCCGTACATTGAATTAGGTGCCAACTACTTTGAACAGCGAAGTAAAGATGCTGCAATAAAAAGAGCACTTCAACTTTTACAAAACGCAGGAATTGAAATAAACCTTGAAAATATAGTTGCTTAAGATCAGTTTAAAAGTAAATCCTTCTTTACAAATGCCTACTATAAAAAACCTATAGAGTAGGCCTTGGGATCTCTTTGTCTCTATTCGAAGTAGTTGACATAAATTTTTGAAGTGAGTTTTCGGAGTAGGACGCAAAGGGCTACGTGCGCGACAGTTGTCGCGCTTGAATTTATATAATGGAACCACAGAGGACACGGAGGGGGTATTTTTTAACTTTAGCGCGATGAATATCGCGCTCTCTGCGTTCTCCGCGGTTGAATAACGGTTTTCATGCTTTGTGGTGCCAATTTATTGGCATGATTATCTCTGTGGTTTCCTAATATTTTCCATCTTGAACTCGCCGTTTTTCAGGGTGGACAATTTTCGGAAAAAAATTTGAAAATGGGGCAGGAATTTTTAGGAAGGATATTTAATTATTGTATTAATAAATCAATACAATAATTGTTTACTACATCCATACAAGGGGGGTTGGGTGTGAAAAAGTTTTCCCGCAGGACATTCTTAAAGCTGTCCGGCGCGGCTACAGCAGCGCTGGCGGCGGCACCGACACTGCCGCGCATGGCGTCCTTGGCTGCTAACATCCAATTGGAGGGTTCTGCCGAATTCAAGGCCAGCTATTGTGAGATGTGCACTTCCCGCTGTCCGATTCAGGCGAAAGTCGTTGATGGCAAGACGGTGCTGATTAACGGCAATCCCGAATGGGCGGCCACCGGCGGTACGGTCTGCGCTCGTGGCGGCTCCGGTTTTTCCCAGCTGTACGACCCGCAGCGTTTAAAGAAACCGCTCATCCGTACCGGCGAGCGGGGCGAGGGCAAGTGGAAAGAAGTAAGCTATGAAGAAGCGTATGCGTACATAGCCGAAAAAATGCAGGACATTAAGGCCCGCTACGGCCCGGAGGCCATGGCTTTTGCCTGCCGCAAGGGCCCACATATGGGCTATCTGTATACTCTGGCTAAAGCCTATGGCTCGCCGAATACCTTCAATCATGAGTCTACCTGCCCGATGGCGAAAACGGTGGCCCTGGAGGCTACTTTCGGCACAGCCGCGCTTGGCATTGACTATGCCAATGTAAAATATCTGGTTACTTTTGGCCGGAATTTTTTTGAAGGCATCCATGTGGCCCAGACGCGCGGCGTGATGACGGCTGTCAGCAAGGGGGCCAAACTGGTGTCTTTTGACCCGCGGTTTTCCCTCACTAGTGCGAAAGCGCACGAGTGGTTCGCCATCAGGCCGGGGACCGATCTGGCCGTCGTCCTGGCCATTAATCATGTGCTTATCCGTGACGGACTGTATGACCGCGACTTTATTGACAAATACACGGAAGGGTTTGAGGCTGTAAAGGCTAGTCTTACCGCCTGCACACCGGCCTGGGCGGAACAGGAGAGCGGCGTCAGGGCTGCCGATATTGAGCGCATCGCCCGGGAACTGGCCGCTGCCCGGCCGCGGGCAGTGGTGGAGTTTGGCTGGCGGACGACTTCTACGCCCGAAGAATTTGAGCTCCGGCGGGCGATTATCATCACCAACCTGCTTCTCGGCAATCTGGAAGTACCGGGCGGTACGTTTTTTGTCAAAAGCGCCAACTTCATCAACAGCCTGGTAGGAAAGCCGGTCATCCAGCCGATTGCCGGGCCCAAGCTGCCTCCCTTTCCCCAGCCGGGCAGGCCGCGCATCGATGGCGCCGGCAGCAAGGGGCAGCCGTATAGCCTGGTGCCGCCGATTGACGGGGTTGTGCAGACTATCCCGGAAGCGGCTCTGACCGGGAAGCCTTATCCGATAAGAGGCTGGTTTATTTACCGCTATAATCCGGTGCTTACTATTCCGGACACTAACCGGGTCATTGAGGGGCTGAAAAAAATGGACCTGGTAGTAGTGTGTGACATAAATATGTCGGACACTGCCTGGTATGCCGACGTCGTTTTGCCAGAGAGCACGTATCTGGAGCGGGACGAGGGGTTCAACGACTACTCCGGTGCTGTGCCGGTCTATACCCTGCGCCAAAAGGTCGTCGAACCACTGTATGATACCAGACCGCACTGGCAGATATTTAAGGAGCTGGCCGAGAAGTTGGGGTTGGGAGCTTATTTCCCCTGGAAGGATGTTGAGGAGCTGCGCCTTATCCAAATGGGCGGCAAGGCTGACCTGGTCAGGATGGGTAAGGAAAAAGGATTTGTCAACTTTGGCCTCAAGCCGCTGTTTTTGCGGGACAGGGCGTCGGTAGCCGAGTTTGTGGCCAAGTTTCCGGAAGCCAAAGAGCTGGTCAATACGCAGGGGATTATCGACAAGCCGCTGTTAAACCTGAAGACCAAGAGCAAAAAGATCGAGCTATTGTCAACAGAGGCAGAAGAATTGTTTGGCCGCGGCGTACCTGTTTACCGGCCGGTTAAACTGGCCGAAGCCGGCGAGGCGTATTTTGTACAGGGCAAGGTGGCCGTTCATACCAACGGCCATACTCACAACGTGCCGTGGCTGTATAACCTGATGTCGGAGAACCGCCTGTGGTTAAACCCGGCTACTGCCGCCAAGCTGGGGCTTAAGGACGGTGACAAGGCAATTCTTAAGACCCGCACCGGACAGCAGCAGGTAAAAGTGCTGGTTACCGAGGGTGTACGGCCGGACACGGTGTTTGGCTATTTCGGGTTTGGGCGACTGTCGCCGGGACTCGGCAGGGCGTACAAAAAAGGCATAAATTCCAACCTGGCCCTGCCGCTTGTAACGGCCGATGTGTGCGGTTCGACCATACAAACGACCGGCGTCACTATAAGCAAGGTATAATACAAGGAGGGGTGGAGGATGGCTGAACAAAAACGCTACGGCATGGTCTATGACAGCAACAAATGCATAGGCTGCCAGTCCTGCAGCATAGCCTGCCGGGCCGAAAACAAAGTTCCCGACGGCGTAGCAAGGCTACAGGTCTGGATCGAAGGGCCGAAGGGTCGGTTTCCTAACCTGGTCATGGATTTTCACCGTCAGTCATGTGTGATGTGCGATAATTCGCCGTGCGTCAGCGTTTGTCCGACCGGCGCGTCGTATACGAATAAGGACGGCGTCAATCTGATCGACGAGAAAAAATGTGTCGGCTGCAAGTATTGCGTTACTGCCTGTCCCTATCAGGCCCGGTTCATCAATCCTAAGACCGGGGCGGCCGATAAGTGCACCTTCTGCTATACCAACCGCACGGCCAAAGGGCAAAAACCGGCCTGTGTCGCTGCTTGTCCGACTGGGGCGCTCACCTTTGGTGATCTCAATGACCCGCAGAGCGAGGTACGGGCGGTGCTAAGCAAAAACTACATCGTCAAACCCAAACAGCACTTGGGAACCAAGCCGAAAGTCACTACCATCCCGAACTGGCGCGGAGGTGAGGTATAATGGATATCATCTGGGGCGATATTACGCAATACACCGAAATAGCCTGGGGCTGGCCGATTGCGATCTATCTGTTTCTGGCCGGCCTGAGCGGCGGGGCGCTTATTACCGCCTTACTGGTCAAGTGGATTGAGGGCAACGAAACACCGCCGTGGGACGGGCTGATTAAAGCGGGAGCGCTGATCGCACCGCCGACCATTATTATCGGTCTGGCCCTGCTCATTGTCGATTTGGGCAAGCCCTTGTCGTTCTACCTGCTGATGCTGCACTACCAAATCACTTCCGTCATGTCTATCGGCGTTATTTTGCTGAGCATCTACACGCCGCTCGCGCTGCTCTTTAGCGCCATCATCTTTAAAAAGCCCCTCAGCGAACAGGGGTGGTCGGCGCCCTGGTTTAAACCGCTCCTGCCGCTGGTGGAGCGGCTTGAGCAGACTCGCTCCCTCGAAGGGATTATGTGCGTCTTGGCCGTCGGGGTCGCGACCTATACCGGTTTTCTCTTGTCGGCGCTGGTAGCCAAACCGCTCTTCAACACGCCCATTTTGCCGCTGCTTTTCTTAGTCTCCGGCATATCCGCCGGCATCGCCGCCAATATTCTCGTCGGTCTGACCTGCTTTCGCAGCACGGTCGACGAACAAAACCTCAAATACTTGTTGGCGCTTGACCTCAGGGTAATTCCCTTTGAACTCTTCATGCTGTTTTTGTTGTTTACCGGCATGTACTTTCAGGGCGGCCAGTATTACCTCATTGCCAAGGAAGCCCTGACCGTTGGCGTATGGGCTAAGGTGTTCTGGATTGGCGTGGTCGGCATTGGCCTGATCCTGCCTGTCGCCATTGCCGTAACCGCCCTGCATGGCCATGTATACCGGCTGCGCACCGTTCTGTTTAACTCGTCTATTGCCTTGGTGGGCGTTGTGCTGCTGCGTTTTTATTTCCTTTATGCGGGGCAAATCTTCACCGGCTCGTAGCACTGCTCTTCAGCTGCTGCCCAAGAAAGGGCAGCTTTTTTTTTAGCGTTCTATACTGAAAACCGGCAACTTCACACGCGCGACAGTTGTCGCGCTTGAATTTATATAATGGAACTACAGAGGACACGGAGGGGATATTTTTTAACTTTAGCGCGATGCATATCGCGCTCTCTGCGTTCTCCGCGGTTGAATAACTATTTTCATCGCTTGTGGTGCCAATTTATTGGCATGATTTTCTTCGCGGTTTTGTTAAAAAGGCGCGCGAATATTTTTGTGCTGGGCGAGGAATTAGACAAAAAAGATGATAACTTAAGAAAAAATTAACAACATCAAAAGAAAATTTGATATAATATAAAATAATATTTGCCTTGCACCCCCTCCCTTCCGCCGGGAGCGGGTTAGCCTGATTTGCAACCAAAACCGTGCCAGAGCGGTTTTTTGCCTGACTATGCTGAGGAGGTGAGACTGTGAACTGCATGCGTTTGCTGCGGTACACTCTGCCGGAAATGCTTGAACGGTTTGCCGGGGGCAAGATTTACTATTCCCGTTTTCCTAAGCTGAAAACTCATCGCCGTTCGTGGCCAGACCATATTGCCCTATATGACTTTGAAGACCGGCTGGCGGTAGTGACGGCCATTTACGACAATAGCGACGTGTTTCGTTCCATCCTGGAGCCGGCCGGCTTTACTTATGAGCCTGGCTCTGCGTCGCGCTGGTACAAAGAGACCAATGTCCCGTTCCGCCTGGACGACGATCCGTTGGCAGTTTTTGACCAGGTTCTTAAAGCTATTGAGACGGCGGCCGCTAACGTCCCAATTTTGCTGTACGCTTCCGGCCACCTGGCATGCCTGCAGAGTTATCTGGAAGTTTTATCCGGCCGGACGCCGACGCTGACCTATAGCGAGCTACTGGCACTGTTTGGTGGCAGTCTGTGGCAGCTTAACGCCGCAACGGAGTCCCTGCCCGGACCGCTGCCCTGGCGGGGGATGATCGAGATCGATACCGGCAACATTACCCGTCTGCCAGACGGCCGGTGGGGTGCCTGGTTTAGCGGCGATGCGCTCATTCCTTTGTTTGCCTCACGGGATGAGGCTTTGCGCTTCATGCAGCGGCGGCAGGAAATCTGCGGCCGTAATGGCAGTGAGAAAGAGAGCGGCGAGCCGGTGCGGGTGGCGCCGGCCTGCGCCGTCGTGCCGGCCGGTGTTTAGCGCTGTTAATTTCGGGGCGGGTGCGGTATAATGGAGGGAGACAATACTGACCGGAAAGGCGTTGGTAACAGATGACACGCACGACCGTGCCTGCCTGGCTGCGCGCCATGGTGCGCGATGCCAAACGGGCCGATAATCCGGCGCTCCATGCCCTGACCGCTGGCCGGCTGGCCGGATACCGCTTACATACCGTATGCGACGGGGCGCGCTGCCCCAATAAGGGGAGCTGTTATTCCCACGGTACAGCGACCTTTCTTATTCTCGGCAATACCTGCACCCGTAGTTGCGCCTTTTGCGCCGTAGACCATGGCCGTCCGCCGGCCGTCGATCCCGAAGAACCGCGCCGGTTGGCTGCCGCCGTGGCCGAAATGGGCCTTACCCATGTGGTGGTGACTTCGGTTACCCGCGACGATTTGCCCGACGGTGGAGCCGGGCAGTTTGCCGCTGTCATTAACGAATTGCGCAAGTTGCCGGGGCGGCCGCGGGTAGAAGTACTTACGCCCGATTTTCGCGGCGCGCCGGCGGCGCTGGCGACCGTGCTGGCCGCCGGTCCCGAGGTCTTTGCCCATAACGTGGAGACGGTGCCGCGCCTGTATTTAGCCGTGCGGCCGGGGGCGGAGTACCGTCGGTCGGTAAACCTTTTGGCGCAGGCAGCCAGGACGGCTAAGCCGGGCACCGAAATCAAAACCGGGATCATGCTTGGGTTGGGTGAGGAAGAGGCCGAAGTGATGGCCGTTCTCGAGGATGTGCGGGCGGCCGGTGTCACGATGATTACCCTGGGTCAATACTTGGCGCCGACCGGGCGGCATTATCCCGTGCAGCGCTATGTCCCGCCCGCGGAGTTTGCCAAATGGGCCGAAGTCGGCCGGCAGATGGGCTTCAAAAGCGTGGCGGCCGGGCCGCTTGTGCGCAGCTCCTATCATGCCGGTGAGTTCTACCGGGAAATACATGTTTAAAAGCAAACCGCAACCGTCGTTTTTCAACGATGGTTGCGGTTTGTAATTTTGTCTTTTGGGGGGCGCTATTTGCTAATTAGCGCAACCTCTTACACGTATGGCTAAGCTAGTACTTTTTCCCGGAGTGGCCGAATGGTATGCAAGGCGGGCAAACCTGGTGATAAAAGATGGCACAATGGTAATTATTTCGCCAGGGAGGACGTTGCGATCAGCTCCGTCGGTAAGCCAGTAGACGCCGTCAGGGCTAATTTGCAAAGACACAGTTGCGCTGCTGGCGCCGGTGTTAATGATAAAACAAGAGTAATTGAAGCGTTGAATACTTAGTGCGACTGTCGTTTGGATCGTATCGCTGGTTATGACGTTAGCGTCGAAATCTAGCAAATGGCTGAAGTTTTCAGGTGGCAAAGGATCTAAAAATGATATTTGCAAGTTTGGCCGAAGTTGCGGGTTGTGCGTCTTTTTACTATTTAAACTTAAAAGGCAGGAAGAAACATCATTTTCCAGTTTTAACAGCAAGCCACAGTTAGCAGTTTTGCCCATATACCAGTCGACAACAAGAGGCGTTACGTTAAAACTCAACAAAACATTGTCAGTATCATAAACGGTAACGCTATCGATCGGCGAGTTGTTTGTCAGCACCGGACTGCCTCGTCGCCATGGAGATATTATTTGATAAACTGAAATAGTTTTTTTTATGTTCGCATTTGCGCATTTTTTCCTGAGCAAATAAACGTTGAACAAACTGCGCACGATGGTTATTAACGGCGGTAGAGATGCGATGTCAAACTGGACAAGCGTATTGTACTCGCGTATTGCATGACCAAGTAGCGTAACGCCTTTAAATGGTTCATGGCGTAGGACTCTGCCATTAACCGCAGTGGCATTTTTTATGGGGTTTTTAAATGTTTTCTCACCCATGGTTTACCTCCTTTAAACAACAATTTTTGCTGCATTGTGCGTCAAAAAAAAAAAAACGACAGGTTGGAATACCAAGACCGTTATGTAAAGAAGTTTGCCTCTAACGATAGCGCCAGAGACAAACTTCTTTATTTATAACTGGCACGGCATTAAGCTTGCCCTTGCAGGAAGATGGAGAGGTCTACGGTACTGGCCGCGTTGACCGCTGCATAATATACGCGAGCATATTTGAGGAAGATAGACGCAACTAGCGCAGTTGCGGAGTTCTGGTTCAAAGTAACCACGCTGCTGTTGTCAACCCATGTGGAACCGTCAGGACTGATTTGTAGTTTAACCGTAGCTTGCGCGTTTTCGGCCGAAGTAGCACGGTTGACTATGCCAAACGAAAACTGTCTCAGACCGATAACATTGTACGTGTCGGTAGGCCAGCCGGCTGTATCGGTTAGACCAGTTATCTCCACGCTCACATCCGTAGTCGCTACGGTAGGAACAACCGAAAGGCCGGTACTTGTAACCAACAAGCCATTGGCTGGAGCGGTGACCAAAAGGCCGCCTGCAGGGCCGGTAATGCTAAGGCCTTCAGCCGGAGCGGTTACCATTAAGCCTTTGGACGGCGCAGTAACGAGCAGGCCGCCTACCGGCCCGGTGACGTTCAGCCCTTCGGCCGGAGCAGTGACCAGTAGGCCTTGCGCCGGAGCGGTGACCAAAAGGCCGCTTGCAGGGCCGGTAATTGCTAAACTGCCTTCAACGTCGGTTTTCAAAGGTAGGTTTTGCGAACCGTATACCTTTACGCGCGCCTGGTCGGCTATATCTTGGATGATCTTGAAGTTTGGCATTTTGTAAACACTCCTTTGCGTAATCATTTCAGCAAAACAATGCTGTTAGTGTATTTTATGTTACTAAAAACAAAGAGGTGACACGGCTGAGCCGATTATGGTTATCTTGTTGGACCGCGCAAATGCCTGTAGCATATACTGATACAAAAGGCAAAAGGAGTAATATTTATGGTAAGAACCATCAGTTTGTGCATGATTGTAAAAGACGAAGAAGCAAACTTGGCACGGTGTTTAAATAGTGTGCGCGGGGCGGTCGACGAAATTGTCGTAGTTGATACGGGCTCGACAGACCGGACAAGAGCAGTCGCAGAGTTGGCAGGCGCCAAAGTAATTTCGCGCAAGTGGCAAGACGATTTTAGCGCTGCTCGTAACGCTTCCTTGGAACTGGCTACAGGCGACTGGATTTTGTTTCTTGATGCCGACGAGGAGCTTGCGCCGGGCAGTGCTGATGTACTGCGGCGTGTGATCACTGACGAATGCGAAGGATATTTTATGAAAGTCGTAAATTTTATCGGCGCGGCCGACAACATCGAAACTGTACCTGACCTGGTATTCAGGATGTTTCGCAATAAGCCCGAATACCGCTTTCGGGGAGCGATTCATGAGCAGATTGTTGACGTTATTCTCGAAAAGAACAAGCAAGCAATATTTAAGGTTGCCGAAGGGATTGTTATTAGGCACTATGGCTACTTACAGCAACATATTATCGCTAAGGACAAAATAAACAGAAATTTAAGCATTATTACCAGAGAATGTGCTAATGACCCCGATAATAAAACGCTACGCTACCATTACGGGGTAGAGTTATACCGGGCCGAGCGTTACCTGGAAGCGGCGGATGAATTGGCAAAAGTAGCGGCGGCTGTTGATAGCGGCGTTGTTTACTACCCCAAACTGCTTAGGTATATCGCCTTGGCTTACTATGGAGCGCGCGAGTACGAACTGGCATTGGCGGCTATAACAAAAGGGCTGCAGTTATTTCCCGATTATGCTGACTTATATTACTACGGGGGAATAATCCAGCTCGAGCAGCAAGCATATGCCGGTGCTTGGGAATGGTTCCAGCGAGCCATTGCTACACCAGAACAGCCGGCCTATTATGCGTCTTTTGCCGGCTGCCGCGGCTTTCGCGCCTATTACCAATTGGGCGCTTTGGCAGAAATGTTTGGCGACGAGGAAGAAGCCCTGCGCTATTATATTCTCAGCCTGAGGGATAATGCGGAGTTTGCCCTGTCGCTTAAGGCCATTGTGCGTATTTTAAATCCTCGCAAATACCCGGAATATGCCATGCGGGCAATCGAGAAAATCTGCGAATTTTGCACTGCCGACGCGTACCGCCTGATTGGGATGATTTGCTTTGCAGAAGGGGCGTATGAGCTAGCCCTAAATTATTTTGAAAAAATTGATAGTTCAAGTATTGAAGCTTATACCGAAGTCTTGAAAGCCATTTGTTTGATACAACAGCAAAGATTGATGGAAGCAATACGCATTTTGGACAAAATGCCGCCAGGCCATCCGCAATTTCCGTTGGCGCAATTTAATAAAATCGTGGGATTTTGGTTGTTGAAAAACCGTAAAAAAGTACGCAGCTTATGCGATGAATTCTTGGCAGCTGGCTTGTCAGCCGATGCAAGTAAAGTGGTTGCCATGCTCAAGGATTCGTTATATACGCGGCGTTCTGTTCCGCTGCAAGTTTTGGGGAAAGAAGGAATAGATCTAGTCAAAGATATTGTTTTGCGTGCGCTGGACAGGCGAGAATTAGCACTCGCCCAAGGATTGTTAGCGCGGCTAGATAAAACGGTGCAAAAAGAATATGCCTTGGAGCTGTCCCATGTTTTTAGCAAATATGAATATTGGGACATCGCGCTTGAATATGCGGAGTTATATTTACAGGAACATGACGATAGTGCGGAGGCCTGGTTCCATTTAGCGGAAATTCTTGTTCAGACAAACCAGTTTGAACGCGGAAGCCTGTGTTATCATCGGGCTATAACCATCGATACCCGGCGCCCGCAATACTATGTAAAGCTAATAAAGTTATATCAAGCGATGCGTCGGAAGTTGCTGGGGGATGCGGCGCAGCAATTTCCGCAAATGCCAATCTTCAAGCAGCTCTTAGAGGAGGCGCCGCAAGAATGATATTTCAACGCGTTTCCTTAGCAATGATCGTGCGTAATGAGGGCAGCCGTATTGCCAAATGCTTGGCAAGTGTTAAGGACGTAGTGGACGAGATTGTCGTCGTTGACACAGGTTCGTGCGACGATACCGTACAAATTGCCAGAACTTTTACAGATAAGGTTTACTGTTTGCCTTGGCAGAATGATTTTGCTGCGGCGCGTAACTTTGCTATCGATCAAACGACGCATGAATGGATACTTTCGCTGGACGCTGATGAGCGCCTGGACGCCAAGCCGGGTGAGCTTCATGCCTTGATTAATCAGCCCCGCTATAGCGCCTATTGTTTGCCTTTATATGCCCTGAAAGTAGCAAATGACGGCCGGGAACAGGAAAGGATTATGGTACTGCGCTTGTTTCGGCGGGAGCACCGTTACAAAGGGTTTGTTCATGAATATGTGCACGTCAGTGATCCAGCGACAATCGGCGTTGCCTTGAGTCCGGCGATATATCACGATGCCGTTGCGCCAGCGGAGCGGCGCAGGCGGAGGGGCAGAAATATTGCGCTCTTGAAAAAAGCGCTTGCTAAAGAGCCTGACGACCCCTTTTGGCAGTATTATTTAGGCGCGGAGTGGCTTGGCTTGGGGCGAATCGAGCTGGCTGCCGTAGCTTTGCGTCAAGCGTTGAGTAATTTTTCACTGCAGCAAGTAACTTTTCGTAGCGCGGCTGTTCGCTACCTTATGCAGTGCTACAAACATTTGGGAGAAATTGACAAAGCAATTTGTCTATGCCTGGAAGAAAGTGAACGCTATCCCGATTACTGTGATCTTTTTTTCGACGGCGGCGTGCTGTTCGAATTGAAAGGCGAATACGAAGTTGCCCGCAAGTGGTTCCAAGAAGCGGTGAAATTAGGGCCGCCGGCGCTGGCTTATTTTCATACTGACGGAACGAATGGCTACTTGGCCCATTATCATTTGGGCTATTGCGCGGAAAAACTCGGCTTGTATAATGAGGCCATGCAATACTATGTAGCAGCCTTAAACAATACTCAAAACTATTATTACCCCCTGTATCAGCTTGTTTTGTTAAAATTGACCCGGCATAGTGTGCAAGACGTGGTGGATTTCCTGGCTGAGCGTAACTATCTTAAAGTCCCTGAAGTAGCGGAAAAAATGGCCGAATTGTTTTGGACGCTGGGCATGCCGGCTATTGCCTTGCGTTGTTTGACTCACTCAAATCCTGAGCATGACACGGGCTGGGAATTGCTAGCTAAATGCCAGATTTATGGGGGCGATATCTATAGCGCTTTACAGTGCTTGCGGCAGATGCGGCGCCAAGGCAAAAGGCTTAGTGGCGAAGTTTTAGGAGATGAAATTGTCGCTTTGCTCATGCTGGAGCGCTGCGCTGAAGCACGCGAAAAACTGTGGGAGCTTTGGCGCGAGCGGGAATACCGGGATATCTTTTGGGCGGCATTTTGCCTTTATAAAAAAATGTGCTGCGCTGTCTCGCAGCCTTTAGTCAATCGTAAGGCAGTGGCAGCGCTACTTGACCTTAGGCGCCGCTGTTTGGTCGCCCAACCTTGTGATGTGCGCAAGCAGCAACGCTTTGCCGAAGTCATCAAGGCGGTCCATGCAGTCCTAGCCAGCGAACCCGTAGCAACTACTGAACTGCTGGCTGAGCTTGAACAAGCGGAGCAGGAACTGAAACACACTGCGAGGATGCGGGGGTTATACCGATGAACACAGCCGTTTTTCTTTCGCTATGTATCATCGTCAAAAATGAAGAGCATTGTCTCGCGCGGTGTCTAAAGAGCGTTGCAAATATTGCGGATGAGATAGTCGTTGTCGATACAGGGTCAACCGATAATACAGTGAATGTTGCGCGAGAGCATGGGGCACGGGTGTTTTTTTACGAGTGGGAAGATGATTTTGCGGCGGCTCGCAACTATGCCATCAGCAAAGCGCAGGGAGATTGGCTGCTAGTATTGGATGCCGATGAAGAACTGAGCTCGGTAACTAGGCAGGAATTACTCGCCTTTATGCGGCAAACCCCGGCGGAAGGGTATTATTTCCGGATTTGCAGCTATTTAGATGAAAGCGGCAGCATGGTTGATGATTATGTTGTCCGTTTATTTAAAAATTTACCTGAGTACAGATTCGTGGGAACGATTCACGAGCAGATTGCCGGAACTATTCTCAGCTGCAATGAAGGCGGCGGGCTTGCTTTCGTCCCTTTTACCATTCGCCACTATGGGTATTGCCGGCAGGAAATTGAACATAAGCGGAAGTTTAACCGTAACACCGCCATTATTCGCAAAGCGCTTAGAAAAAATGTGCAAGACCCGTTTCTGCATTACAGTCTTGGAATTGAGTACCTTCATAATAAAGACTATCAACAGGCAGATGAGTGGCTGCAAAAAGCCGTTGTTTTGTTAAAAGGGGATGAAGGCTATATTCCGCAACTAATTACGGCGATTTTACTGGTTAAGTTGGCACTGCCTGACGACCCTGGTGCGGAAACATGGTTTCGCAAGGCTGTACTGGCGCTACCAGAAAACGCCGATATACGTTGCCTGTATGGCTTGTGGCTTATGCAGCGACATAACTATCAGGACGCCGTCGCAGCTTTAGAGGAGGTGGCAAATAAAGGATACTTGGCAGAGCGTGGTCGACTCACCGCCTTGTTGGGTGATGCGTATTCGCTGGCTGGGAAATATGATCAGGCGGTCGAGTGTTATATAGAAGCTATTAATAGTAGTTCGGGCAAAATCGTGTTGCATTGTTGGCAGCGGCTGCTCAGAGTGTGGTTGCACAACCCTGAGATAGGCGAGAAAGCTTTAGTGAACGTGCTTTCATCAGAAAAAACGGCAAATTTGTTCAGGTTGACATATGAGGCCGGTCGGTTTGAATTGGCTCTTGCCGCCAGCCTGTACGCTGCTCGCGAGCGGGGCAAGGCCAATGACATTGCGGCGATGACAGCTTATTGCAATATATATCGCCAATTGCTTGTTGCAGCGCCAACGGCAGGACCGCTGCCCGCACACGTCTATGGCATTTTAACTAACGGGGCGGAAATATTGCTGCTGCAATGTACGCTTATGCAAATGGGCGGCGGTAATATCGCGAGGATTAAACAAGCGACAGACTTAGCCGTGCGGGAACAGCTCAGGCTGATCGCAGTCCTTGTGCAAGCGACTGCGCCCCATGATCTACCATTATCGTTCTGGCAGGGGGTGTTATTAGGTGAAACGGGTGTTAATCGCCAGCCCAGTTAGGCAGAAACCAAACATCTTGGCTGAGTTTCTTACTTGCCTGGCGCAGCTGGAAACAGCAGGGCTTGCAGTAGAGTACGCGTTCATTGACGACAATGACGTCTTAAGTGATCAGCTGCAAGCCTTTGCCGCGGCTAAGCCCCAGACTACCATTTTGCGCGGTATGGAAAATTCCCATTATTACCAGTGCAACGAACAAACTCATTTTTGGCAGGACGACATCATTTGGAAAGTGGCCCGCTATAAAGATATATTTATTCAAATGGCGCGTGACAGAGAGTTTGATTATCTCTTCCTGGTCGATTCCGATTTGGCGCTCCATCCTAAGACCATTACCCACCTTGTGAGTTTGGGCAAAGATATTGTTGCCGAGGTCTATTGGACCAGGTGGGAAAAGGACTTAATTCCTTTGCCGCAGGTGTGGCTGGGGGGGCAGTACCGGCTGCATGCTCTGCAGACAGGGGAAGAGTTAAGTCCTGAAGAAACTGCCCAACGGCAAAATAATTTTTTGCGCATGCTACAATGTCCAGGAATATACAAGGTAGGAGGACTTGGAGCGTGTACGCTGATTAGCGCCGCGGCTTTGCGAGCGGGTGTTTCTTTTCGAAAAATTTATAATCTTGACTTGATTGGTGAAGACCGCCATTTTTGCGTGCGGGCAGCTGCACTGGGGTTCGAACTTTATGCCGATACCTGTTACCCGCCTTACCATATGTACCGGGAGTCTGAATTGTCTGGCCTTAGCCAGCATAAAGAACTATATGACTATGCTCAGCAAAGGCCTTCACCCCGCCTGATGCTGGCAATGTTGGTGCGCAACGAGGCAGACCGTTACTTGGAGAAAGTACTCACCCATGCGACCCGTTATGTGCATGAAGCTGTCATCCTGGACGATGCCAGCACAGACCATACCATTGCTGTGTGCCGCCGTTGCCTTGCTAGCCTGCCGCATAAAATAGTTGTCAATGACGAGCCGGGATTTCATAATGAAGTGGCGTTGCGTAAGCAGCTGTGGGATCTGGCGGTGGAAACTAAACCTGATTGGATACTAATTTTGGATGCTGACGAGGTGTTTGAGGACAAAATTGTTGACGTCATGCCTCATCTGTTGCGCAGCCCTCATTTTGACGCATATTACTTCCGCCTTTACGATATGTGGACCGAAAAACAGTACCGCGAGGATGAATATTGGCAAGCGCACAAATATTACCGGCCGTTTTTAGTTCGTTACAAGCCCGGTTATAATTACGTTTGGCAAGAAACAGCCCAGCATTGCGGACGTTTTCCGATTAGTATCGCCAGCCTGCGGGGAGCAACTTGCCAGGTGCGCTTGCAGCACTGGGGGTGGGTCCGGCCGGCCGACCGGCTGGAAAAATACTATCGCTATCAAAAGCTTGATCCCCAAGCGCATTATGGGGTGAGAGAACAATATTTATCTATCTTGGACCCTAAGCCCCGGTTGCTTTTCTGGCAAGAAGAGGAGTAAAAAAGACGCTTGGCTCGGCTCAAAACGTCGCTGTGAATGGCAACGGAACGCGAGTTGAAACTTCTTGAACTGTTGGTGAAGAGTGGATGGATATGTTAGTCCCGTTATTCCAAGCTGAAAGCTTCATTGCGTTTAACGAGAAAATTGAAATAAAAGGAATATTCGAGTAAATATAGAATACCTTAAGCACAACAATATCTTAAAGCTTGAGGCAAATAAACGGGTTGCGCGCGACAGTTGATTTGCATCGCCGGTTTTCCTTTAAGCATTGCGGCGCTAGCATATCTAGCATATTATTTTTATATTACACATTACACTGGAGGTTGGCGGGATGATCAGTGACCTTGACATCTGCATCCGCGTCGCCGTGGCCTTCGTGCTGGGCGGTATTATCGGCTATGAACGGCAGTCGCGCAATAAATGGGCCGGTCTTCGCACCCATGTGCTTGTGTGTCTGGGGTCTTGCCTCATCATGATTTTGTCCATCAATATTTATTATTCGGTACAGGGCCAGACCAACGCCGACCCGGCGCGGCTGGCGGCCCAAGTGGTGAGCGGCATCGGCTTCCTCGGCGCCGGTACCATCATGAAGGAAGGGGCGACGGTCAAGGGACTGACCACAGCGGCCAGCATCTGGGTGGTATCAGGTGTAGGCCTGGCGGTAGGGGCCGGCTATTTTTGGGGCGCCTTGTTTACTACTTGTCTGGTTTTACTGACTCTTACCACGCTTTCCCGGTTAGAAAAAAGCTACAGTCAAGGTTATACTGCCACGTTGCTCCTGTCGATTGTCGATAAGCCTGGGCAGATTGGCAAAATCGGGTCTTATCTGGGACAACACTGCGTCAGTATCCGCGACATCCGTATTGAAGAACATGATGATCATGGTCATTCGCTGTTGGTTACGCTGATGCTGCACTTTCCTGACCGGGTCAATGTCAATGAGGTAATCGCTAATCTTATGGCTATTGACGGTGTGATGGCGGTGAAAAGGGAATGAGGAATGAGGAATGAGGTATGAGGAATGAGGTATGAGGTATGAGGTATGAGGTGTGAGGTGTGAGGTATGAGGTATGAGGTGTGAGGTATGAGGTGTGAGGTGTGAGGTGTGAGGTTGGGGGCGGGGTTAAGTGTTTAAAGTTTTTTAAAACTTAGCAGGAAATTGCCACTATTTGCCGAATAATATTTATTAAATTAAGGTCATAGTGGCGAATTTTTTTGGCCGGAATGGGACATAACAGGTACCGGTGGGACATATATAGACCCGGAGGGGAGAACTTTGTGAAAGACATCGCCCGGCTGCACCGAAAAATTGCTCCCGAACTTATAAGTGTTATGGAAGATCGTTATAATATACTCCGGCATATTCAGTATGCCCAGCCGGTAGGCTGGCGCGCGCTGGCCGCCATGCTGGGCGTGGGTGAGCGCATTGTTCGTGCCCAGGTAGATTTTTTAAAAAATGCCGGCTTGGTCGACTTTTCGCCGCTGGGCATGACGGTAACCGACGAAGGCGGCGCCCTGCTGAGCGAACTGGCGGCTTATATCCGCCTGGTGCGCGGGCTTACTGACCTGGAAGAAGAGCTTGCCGTCAAACTGCGTCTTGAGCGGGTAGTTATCATTCCTGGCGATAGCCAGGCGGACGCGGCGGTGCAGCGCGAGCTCGGCCGAGCGGCCGCGGGAGTATTAAGCCAATATCTGGGAGATAATATGACCATTGCGGTAAGTGGCGGCTCTACCATGGCTACTCTCGCCGACGCCGTCCAGTTTAGCGCGCCGGGCACCACGGTGGTGCCGGCCCGCGGTGGGTTGGGCGAACAGGTGGAATACCAGGCCAATACTATCGCTGCCCGGATTGCGGGCAAGCTGGGGGGGCGGTACCGCCTGCTGCACATTCCTGACGGTTTAAGCGAGGAAGCGCTGGAGGCCATTCTTGCCAGTGACGGCAACGTACGGGCAGTAGCCGACATGATTAAACGCGCCCATATTTTGGTTCATGGCATCGGACAGGCGGCTCAAATGGCTGCCCGCCGCGGCTTGCCGGCAGAGACGATCAGGGAAATTACGGCCCGCGGCGCGGTAGGCGAAGCCTTGGGCCAGTACTGCACCATTACGGGCGATGTCGTGTATGTTACTAACAGCGTAGGGTTGCGCCTGGCTGATTTAACCGGTATTGGCCGGGTTATTGCCGTAGCGGGCGGAAGCTCTAAGGCAGCCGCTATTGTCGCTGTCACCGGGGCCGGCGGGCAGGACATTCTGATTACCGACGAGGCCGCCGCCCGCGCCATCCAGGGTATTATAAACTCTTAATAATAAAAAATCTTAATAATAAAAAAATTATTCTTTTAGGGAGGAATTATCAGTATGGCAACAAAAGTAGGTATTAACGGATTTGGCCGCATTGGCCGCAACGTCTTCCGGGCTGCCCTGAACAACCCGGACATCGACATCGTAGCCGTCAACGACTTGACTGACGCCGCAACACTCGCCCACCTGCTCAAGTACGACTCGGTGCACGGCATCCTCGATGCCGAGGTGAAAGCCGGGGAAAATAGCATCATCGTTAACGGCAAAACCATCAAGGTGCTGGCCGAACGGGACCCTGGCAGCCTTCCCTGGAAGGACCTGGGCGCTAGTGTGGTCGTTGAGTCGACCGGCCGGTTTACCGATGCCGAAAAAGCGGCCGCCCACATTAAGGCCGGGGCCAAGAAGGTTATTATCTCCGCACCGGCGAAAAATGAGGATATTACCATCGTCATGGGCGTCAACCATGAAAAATACGACCCGGCCAAACACCACATCATTTCCAACGCATCCTGCACCACGAACTGCTTGGCGCCCTTTACCAAGGTAGTGCACGAAAAGTTCGGCATTAAACACGGACTCATGACCACCGTCCACTCGTATACCAATGACCAGCAGATTCTCGACTTGCCCCATAAGGATTTGCGCCGGGCCCGCGCTGCCGCAATGTCGATTATTCCGACCACTACCGGCGCCGCCAAAGCCATCGGCCTGGTTATTCCTGAGCTGAAAGGCAAGCTCAACGGCTTTGCGATGCGGGTGCCGACGCCCAATGTTTCGATTACCGACCTGGTGGTGGAACTGGAGAAACCAGCCACGGCGGAAGAAATCAACGCCGCCCTGAAGGCCGCCGAAGGCGAGCTTAAAGGCATCATGGCTTTCTCCGAAGAACCGCTCGTTTCCCGCGACTATAACGGCAACCCGCATTCGTCCATTGTTGACGGCCTGTCCACCATGGTGGTCGACGGGACGATGGCCAAAGTGGTTGCCTGGTACGACAACGAATGGGGCTACTCCAACCGCGTCGTCGACCTGATCCGGTACATAGCCCAAAAAGGACTGTAATGCCAAGGGGCACAGCGCGTGCCCCTTTTTGGAGGTATGGGAGATGAATAAAAAGACGGTAAAGGATATCGCCGTAACCGGCAAAAAAGTCTTTGTCCGGGTAGACTATAATGTGCCGATGGACAAAAGCGGCCACATTACCGACGACACCCGCATCCGGGCCACATTGCCCACTATCCGCTACCTGCTCGACCAGGGGGCGGCGGTCATTCTCGCCAGCCATCTGGGCCGGCCCAAAGGCGCGCCGGCGCCTGAGTATTCGCTGGCGCCGGTAGCTAAGCGGCTCAGTGAGCTCCTTGGTCAGGAAGTGTTGTTTGCCGCCGACTGCGTGGGCGCCGAGGCCGAGGCCAAAGCCGCCCAGCTTAAGCCCGGCCAGGTGCTGCTGCTCGAAAACCTGCGTTTTCATAAAGAAGAAGAAAAAAATGATGAGCGCTTTGCCCAAAGCCTGGCCCGTCTGGCCGACGTGGCCGTTAACGACGCCTTCGGGGTGTCGCACCGCGCTCATGCCTCGGTGGAAGGGATTACTAAATTTGTGCCGATGGTAGCCGGTTTTCTCATGGAAAAAGAAATCGCGTTTCTCGGGCAGGCGGTTACCAATCCGACCCGGCCCTTTGTCGCCATAATCGGTGGGGCGAAGGTATCGGATAAAATCGGTGTTATTGAAAATCTACTTGGCAAAGTTGATACCCTGATTATCGGCGGCGGTATGGCCAACACTTTCCTGCGGGCCCAAGGCTTTGCCACCGGCAAGTCACTGGTGGAGGAGGATAAAGTCGAACTGGCCGCCACGCTGATTGACCAAGCCAAAGCCAAGGGCTTAAAATTGCTGCTGCCTACCGACGTAGTTATTGCTGACCGCTTTGCCGCCGATGCCGCCTGGCGCGTTGCCGGCGTGGCCGAAATCGACCCCGAGTGGATGGTGCTGGACATCGGGCCGGAAACGGCCAAGGCGTTTGGCGAGGCGGTGCAAGGAGCCAAAACGGTTGTGTGGAACGGGCCCATGGGCGTCTTCGAATTCGACGCTTTTGCCAAAGGGACCGAGGCGGTGGCCAAAGCGGTTGCCGGCTCCGGCGCCACCAGCATTGTCGGCGGCGGCGATTCCATTGCCGCCCTGGAAAAGGTAGGCTTGGCCGCGCGTATTACCCATATTTCCACTGGCGGCGGCGCGTCGCTTGAATTTCTCGAAGGCAAGGTGCTTCCGGGCATTGCCGCCCTGGCGGACAAATAGGAGGGGGAAAAGTGCGTAAACCCATTATTGCCGGTAACTGGAAAATGCATAAAACGGTTGCCGAAGCGCAGGCGCTGGTGCAAGACATTGTCCGGCTTACGGCCGATGCCGGCGAGGTTGAGGTTGTTGTCTGCCCGCCCTTTACTGCTTTATACTCGGTGCGGACCGTCGTGGGCGGCACCCATGTCCGGCTGGCCGCCCAGAACGTGCACTGGGAGCAGCAGGGCGCCTTTACGGGCGAAATATCGCCGGCCATGCTGCGCGATGTGGGCTGCGATTATTGCATCATCGGCCATTCGGAGCGCCGCCAGTATTTTGCAGAGACCAATGAAACGGTTAACAAAAAGGTCAAAGCCGCCCTGGCCCATGATCTTATTCCCATTATGTGCGTAGGCGAGACCCTGGCCGAGCGGGAAGCCGGTGCCACCGCAGCGGTGGTGGGCGAGCAGGTCCGGGGAGGGTTAGCCGGCCTGACGGCCGACCAGGTAGCCGCCATGGTTATTGCCTATGAGCCGGTGTGGGCCATCGGTACTGGCCGCACGGCCTCACCCCGGGATGCTAACGCCGTGTGCGCTTTTATCCGGGCCATTGTGCGGGAAATGTTCGGTGATGCGGCCGACCGCGTCCGCATTCAGTACGGCGGCAGTGTCAAACCGGAAAATATTGCCGAGCTGATGGCCCAGAGCGACATCGACGGCGCCCTGGTAGGCGGCGCCAGCTTGGACGCCGTGAGCTTTAGCGGCATTGTCAAGTTTCGCACCTAGAAGGAGAGGATGGCGTGACTAAACTGCAGCAACCAATCGCCCTCATCATCCTGGACGGCTGGGGCATCGGCCGGGCCGAAGACCCATTCAACGCCATCGCCCAGGCCGGGACGCGGCATATTGCCCTCTTGGCCGAGCTTTATCCCAGTACGACTTTGATAAGCTCCGGGGAGGCCGTTGGCCTGCCGGCGGGACAGATGGGCAATTCGGAAGTAGGCCACCTGAATATCGGCGCCGGACGGATTGTTTACCAGGAGCTGACCCGCATCAGCAAGGATATCCGTGAGGGAGGCTTTTTTGTCAACCCCGTGCTGGTTGATGTAGCTACCCGCACGAAAGCCGGCGGGGGAGCGCTCCATCTGATGGGCCTCTTGTCTGACGGTGGCGTCCACAGCCACATCGACCACCTTTACGCCCTATTGGAACTGGCAAAACGGCAGGGGCTGGAGCGCGTTTACGTCCACGCCTTCCTCGACGGACGCGACGTACCACCGGCCAATGCGCTGGAATATGTCGATGCTCTTGAAACGAAAATGGCGGACTTGGGCATCGGACGCATTGCCACCATTGCCGGCCGGTATTGGGCGATGGACCGCGATAAGCGCTGGGAGCGCACGGAAAAGGCGTACGCCGCCCTGGTGTACCGGGACGGCCTGCATGCGCCCAGTGCCCGGGCGGCGGTAGAAGCGGCGTACGCGCGGGGCGAAACCGACGAGTTTGTGATGCCAACGGTGGTGGACGGCTGCGGCGACTGCGCCGTTAAAGCCGGTGACGGCGTCATCTTCTTCAATTTCCGTCCCGACCGGGCCCGTCAGCTTACCCGTGCTTTCGTGGACAGCCAGTTCAGCGGCTTTGACCGCCGCTACGGCTATTTCCCGCTCCACTTTGCGACCATGACCCAGTATGACGAAACGCTGGCCGTGCCGGTCGCCTACGCGCCGCAGTTTTTGACCAACACGCTGGGCGAGGTGATCAGCAAAGCGGGGCTGACCCAGCTGCGCATCGCCGAGACGGAAAAATACGCCCATGTCACCTACTTTTTCAACGGCGGCGAGGAACGGCCCTTTGCCAACGAAGACCGGGTGCTCATTCCCTCGCCGAAAGTGGCAACTTACGACCTTCAGCCGGAAATGAGCGCACCGGCCGTCACTGATCGGGCGGTGGCGGAAATCCGGTCCGGCAAATATGACTTTATTGTCATCAACTACGCCAACGGCGACATGGTAGGCCACTCGGGCAAGTTTGAAGCTGCCGTCCAAGCGGTGGCCACGGTGGATGAATGTGTGGGCCGGGTGGTAGCGACCATGCGCGAACGGGGCGGCATTGTCTGCATAACCGCCGACCACGGCAATGCCGAGTGCATGCGGGATGAAACGGGCGAACCGTTTACCGCCCACACGACCAATGAGGTTCCCTTTATCCTTGTCGCCGATGCCTACCGTGGGCGCAGGCTGCGGCGCGGCATCCTGGCTGACATCGCTCCCACCATTTTGGAACTGGCCGGGCTTGCGATACCGCCGGAAATGACCGGCCGGAGCTTACTGGAGAAATAGGAGGGTTTTGGCATGTCAACAACAATCATTACCGATGTAATGGCCCGGGAAATCTTAGATTCCCGCGGCAATCCCACCGTAGAAGTGGATGTGGTGCTCGAAGACGGCACTCTTGGCCGGGCGGCCGTGCCATCCGGCGCCTCGACCGGTGCGTATGAGGCGGTAGAACTGCGGGATGGGGAAAAGGACCGCTACCTCGGCAAAGGGGTGCGGCAGGCGGTGGCCAATGTCAACGAGGTCATCGGCCCGGAAATTGTCGGGATGGATGCCTGCGACCAGGTAGCCATCGACCAGGCGCTGATTGCCCTGGACGGTACGTTGAACAAAGGCAAACTGGGCGCCAACGCCATTCTCGGCGTTTCGATGGCCGTGGCCAAAGCAGCCGCCGCTTCGCTTGGCCTGCCGCTGTACCAGTACTTGGGAGGGTTTAATGCCAAAGAACTGCCGGTGCCGATGATGAATATCCTGAACGGCGGCAAACATGCCGACAACAATGTGGATATTCAGGAATTCATGATTATGCCGGTCGGGGCCGTTAACTTCAGCTATGCCCTACGTATGTGCGCCGAGGTTTATCACAACCTGAAAAAAGTCCTCCAGGAGCGGGGACTGAGCACGGCCATCGGCGACGAAGGCGGGTTTGCGCCAAATTTGGCGTCCAACGAGGAAGCGCTGAGCGTTATTATGGAGGCCATCAAGCGCGCCGGTTACCAGCCGGGCACCCAGATTGCCCTGGCCCTCGATGTAGCTGCAACCGAACTGTATAAAGACGGCAAGTACCACCTGGCCGGCGAGGGCGTCGTCCGCACTGCGGCGGAAATGGTAGCTTACTATGAAGATTTGGTGGCGAAATATCCCATCGTGTCGATCGAGGACGGCATGGCGGAAGACGACTGGGAAGGCTGGCGGCTTTTGACCGAGCGGCTGGGCGGCAAAATCCAGCTCGTCGGCGACGACGTGTTTGTTACCAATACCGAACGTCTCCGCCGCGGTATCGGCGAGAAGGTGGCCAATGCCATTCTCATTAAGGTCAACCAGATCGGTACCCTTACCGAAACCTTTGATGCGATCGAGATGGCCAAGCGGGCTGGGTACACCTGCATTATTTCCCACCGCTCGGGCGAAACGGAAGATGCCACCATTGCCGATATTGCCGTGGCCGTCAATGCCGGGCAGATCAAGACCGGCGCCCCGGCCCGCACCGACCGGGTGGCGAAGTACAACCAGTTGCTGCGTATCGAGGAAGAGCTGGGTGACGTGGCCCAGTATAAAGGTGGCGACGTGTTTTATAATATTAGAAAGTAATAAGTGGAAAGTAATAAGTGGAAATAGCCGGGTTGGGGCAACGAGCCCTGACCCGGCTATTTTTTTTGTATACCGGAAAGAATAAATTTTTAATCGCAGTGTACAGGGTTACTGGTTAACTACGGAGGAGACGGAGGCGCGATTTCATCGCACAGAGGTTGATAGGTATTTGTAATTTACTGGAATTGACCGGCCGATAAAGGATTCCGGTTGATAATGTGCGAACAAATAGTTGTTAGTTTTTTTAAAAAACTTTAAATAATTTGCGAGGTGTTGCTAATGAAAGTAATCGAAGTGCTAAAGCCGGGACAGCTGACGGTTGGTGAGCGCCCCATGCCGGCGGCGCCGGTAGGCGGTGAGGTTGTAGTAAAGATCAAGGCTGCAGGTATTTGTGGATCGGATGTCCACATTTTCCATGGCCAAAACCCGTTTGCTACTTATCCGCGCATTCTCGGTCATGAAGCGGTAGGCGAGGTATACCAGGCAGGGGCGGAAGTGAAAGATTTAAAACCGGGCGACAGGGTAGCGATTGACAATGTATTTTCCTGCGGCCGGTGCTATGCCTGTCGGTCTAATCGGCACAACGTCTGCCGGGAGGTTAAGGTGTTGGGTGTTCATATTGATGGCGTGTTCCAGGAATATATCAAAATTACTGCCGATAAACTTTACAAACTGCCTGCCGACCTGCCCTGGGAAATGGCGGCTACCGTCGAGCCTTACAGCATTGCCGCCGAGGCTGTTGACCGTGCCGGTGTAACAAAAGATGACACTGTTTTGGTGTGCGGTGCCGGACCGATCGGTCTTGTTATTCTCCAAGCGTCCAAACGGCTGGGGGCACGCGTCGCTGTCATGGATATTGTTGCTTCTCGCCTTGAACGGGCCAAGGCGATGGGTGCCGACCTGACCATTAACACCAGGGAAACTGATCTGTTGGAAGCGGTGCGGGAGTTTGCCGGCGGGGAAGGCGTCAACATCGTCATGGAGGCTACCGGGAATATTGGCGTGCTGGAGCTGGCCGTGGCCAAGCTGGTCTCCCAAGCAGGTAAGGTAATTGTGCTGGGCTTTCCAGTCGAGCCGGCCAAAATCGTTCCAGCCGATATTATGCGGCGGGAACTTGATATCAAAGGATCGCGGCTGAACAACAAAAAGTTTCCGGAAGTTATCCGCTGGCTAGCGGGTAAGGAGGTTGATCCGACAGGCTTGGTGACGCACGTGCTGCCATTTACTGATGCGGCAAAGGCTATGGAATTGTTTGCAAACAACCCCGAAGAAGTATGCAAAATTATTCTGCGCTTTGACTAAAGGGTACCGATAATGGCGGTAAACTCCGGCCCCCTGGCGGCGATGTAAGCCGGAAAGACCCCAGGTCTTTGCAGGCAACCGTTAATGCCCTTATATTTTTACCGGGTTTTGGGGCGGCTGGCCGGATAGTACCCGCACCACTTCTTCCGCGGCCATTACGCCCATGCGGGTTACCGCCTCGTGGGTAGTAGCGCCGGCGTGAGGGGTAAGCACCACATTGTCAAGTGTGAACAGGCGGGCATCCCTGATTGGTTCATGGACAAAGGTGTCGAGGCCCGCGCCGGCGATAACGCCGTTTTTGAGAGCGTCATACAGGTCTTCCTCGACAATGAGGTCGCCCCGGGCGGTATTGATAAGGAAAGCCGTCCGCTTCATGGTTTTCAGCGTGTCTTTGTTAATCATGCCGATTGTTTCGGGCAGGGCAGGAGCATGGAGGGAGAGGAAGTCAGCCTGGGCCAAACAATCCGCCATGGGGAGGTATGTTACACCGTAGTTTTCTATCATGTCCTGGCGGGGACGGATATCATAAGCAATAATTTTCATGCCGAAAGCGTGGGCGCGTTTGGCTACCTCGCAGCCGATGCTGCCCATGCCGATAATGCCCAGTACTTTGCCGTACAGTTCGCTTCCTGTCATGCGGCTCCAGCCGCCGCGGCGGACAATACCGTCCATCTGCGGGATATGCCGGGCAACGGCCAGCATCAGTCCGATGGCCAGTTCCGCCACGGAGATGTTATTGGCGCCCGGCGTGATGGTGACGGGAATACCGTAGGCGGCTGCCGCGGCAACGTCGATAGTGTTGTAGCCGACGCCGTGTTTGGCGATAATTTTTAATGTGGGCAGCCCGGCAGCAATGACCTTGGCTGTTACCGCATCCATACCGGCTACTAAAGCGTCCATTCCTTTGATTAATTCGACCAGCTCATCTTCTGTCAGCGGCCGGTCATATGGGTTGAAGATCACTTCGCAGCCCGCCTGTTCGAGTACCGCTCTGGCTTCGGGCGATTTGGCGAACGAGCGGGCAGTTACCAATACTTTAGTCATGGTTGTCACCTCTACTTGGTTTTGGTGTTGACATTCAGTGCTTGCGGTGGAAAATAGTAGGTACTGTTTTGAAAAAATTTTTCAAATATAATTATATTCCAGTTTAAATTTTACCGCAATAAGAACATTGGTTGCCCTTTGCCGAAGATGTTTTTATTTTTATTAGGCTTGTTGCAACGGAAGCACCATAAGTATACAATACGTATAAATAATTCTAGTTGAAAAGACCCGGAGGTTTACTGATGGAAAATCAAGAAACCCATATTGGCGGCTGTTTGCCGCGCATTCGCAGCATTTATAAGGCGCTAACCAAGGCGGAACAGAAGGTGGCCGATTATATTCTGGAAAATGCCGCAAAGGTGGTCCACCTTTCCATTACTGAGCTGGCCGAGGTTTCGGGCAGCGCCGAAGCTACTATTTTCCGTCTCTGCCAAAAAGTGGGATATAGGGGCTATCAGCATTTCAAGATAGCGTTAGCCGGCGATTTGTACACGCCGGCCGAACTGGTGTATAAGGATGTTAACGCCGGAGATTCCATGGGCGTTATTGCGCGGAAAGTGTTTCACGATATTAACGAAGGGCTTCAGGATACGCTCAAGATTATTGATGAAGCCGCTCTCGATAAAGCTGTTGCCGCCATAACCAAGGCGCGGCGCATCGACGCCTATGGCTCCGCCGGGTCAGCGGTAATTGCCGCCGATATTGAATACCGGTTTATGCGGTTTGGAATTCCCGTGCGCGCCTACGCCGATCCACATATGCAGATTATCTCGGCTGCACTGATGCAGCCAGGGGACCTGGCCATTGCAGTGTCTCATACTGGCGCTAACCGCGACCTCCTGGATTCTGTCGCGATGGCTAAGCAGAACGGCGCTACGGTGATTGCCATCACCAGCTACATGAAGTCGCCGTTAAGCAAGCTGGCCGATATTACTTTGTGCGGTTCGGCGAAAGAGACAGAATACCGTTCCGAGGCTATGGCCGCCAGACTGGTCCACCTGGCCATTGTTGACGCCCTCTATGTCGGAGTTATGCTTGACCGGCAGGATTGCATCGTGGAAAACATGGAAAAAATTCGTAAGGCGATTGCCATTCGGCGGGTGTAGTATAAGCAAAAAATCTGCAGCGCAGGGCTGCAGATTTTTTGCTTTATAAGGCTAATGCCAAGTAGCCGCCGTCAACGGGGATAACCGCACCGGTGACAAAATCGGAGGCTGCGGAAGACAGGAAAATAATAGTACCTAGTAGATCAGGCGCCTTCCCGTACCGCCGCATGGGGGTGTCGCCGGTGATCTTAGCTTCTACTTCCGGCAGGCCAAGGAACATCTCATTTAGCGGCGTTTTGAAAAAGCCGGGAGCGATGGCGTTGACGTTAACGCCTTTGGGGCCCCACTCGCAGGCCAGTACCTTGGTGAGCTGGTTTACGCCGCCCTTAGTGGTGCAATAAGCGCTGGAACGGGTAATGCCCAAAAAAGCCCCCATGGATGAGAAATTGATGATTTTGCCGTAGCCCTGTTCTAGCATGATGGGGCCGAATACTTGGCAGGCAGTGTAGATGGATTTTAAGTTCACATTGATAACATGGTCCCACTCATCTTCGCCAACTTCCAGGAAGGGCTTTTTTACCAGCGCCCCGGCGGCGTTGATGAGCACATCCACGCGGCCGAACTTGGCTACGATTTCGTCTTTGAGCTGCTCCATTTCGGCCCGGTTAGTGGCGTCAATGGACACTGTCATTGACCGGCGGCCCAAGGCCTCAATTTTTGCAACAAGGGCCGCATTCTTCTCTTTATTGCGGCTTACGGGAATGACATGGGCGCCCGCTTCGGCCAAGCCCAGACAAATAGCCGTCCCCAGGCCGCCACTGCCACCTACCGCGACGATGACTTTGTCCGTTATGTCGAACAGGTTTGCCATGGCTAAATCACTCCTTAACATTAGCGTTCAGTTTTCAAAGTCATTCGTCCGAAATTAATTTGAATCCTGCCGGATGTTGAAATTTTAGTCTAGTTATAAAGAAAATTTTCAATAGAATGGAAACTGAGAAAATTATTTTTTGAACTTAAAGGATTTTGTTGCCGCGGCGTCCAATTCACACAGATGTAATAAAATCCATTTGCCCGTAGGGGCACCAGCCGTGATTGTTTCGCAAAATTCAAAAAACGACAAGGAGGTTTGTTATGTGGAAAAAAGTTTCAGCCTTAGTGATGGCTGCGGCACTGGTCGTCAGTCTGGCCGGCTGCGGCGGCAGCGGCAAACAGGCGACACAGGGCGGGCAGGCGGCTCAGCCAAGGATAGTGAAAATAGCTAACTACTTCCCGCCTACCCATCCGCAGAACGTGGCGTTGCGGGAAAAGTTCAAGCCTCTGCTTGAGCAGCGTACTAATGGCGCCTTCAAGGTGGAAATTTACGACAACAACCAGCTGGGTTCGGAAAAAGACTTTATTAATGGTGTCAGCATGGGTACCATTGAGATGGCGGTAGCCGGCCTGCTGCAGGCGGAAATGCTTCCCCGCCTCAAAATTCCAGAGATGCCTTACCTCTTCCGGGATTATGACCATGCGATGAAAGTTCTGAATGGGCCGATCGGTGAGGAGATCACCAAAGGCATGATTGAAAAGGGTACTCGTCCGCTGGCCTGGAACGTGAACGGTTTTCGCGCCGTCTCCAACTCGAAACACCCCATCAAGACGCTTGCTGACACCCGCGACATCAAACTGCGCGTCCCCACCAACAGCATCTTTATTGACGGCTTGCAGGCGCTTGGCTTCAATACTGTTTCCATGCCGATGACTGAACTCTTCTCGGCCCTGCAGCAAAAAATCGTCGACGGCCAGGAAAACCCGCCGGCCACATTGCTGACAAGCGGATGGTATGAGGTACAGAAGTATTTGACGTTGACCAATCATATTATGGGCCCGAACGTTATCATGATCAGCGAAAAGTTCTGGCAGACCCTGACGCCCGAGCAGCAGAAGATTTTCAAGGAAGTGGCCGTGGAAACGGCTAAGTACGAAGTTGAGTTGATGAAAAAGTTTGAGCCTGAGGCGGTAGCTACCCTGAAGCAAAAAGGCATCCAAGTGGATGAATTAGCTGACCGTGCCGAATGGGAAAAAGCTGTCCAACCCGTTTATGAAAAGTGGTATAAACAGTATCCTGAATTTAAAGATATTGTGACGAGAATTAAGGAAACCAAGTAGAGATCATCATACACGCGAAACAATCCCGGCGTGATTAGTGGCATAGCGATAGAGAGCCGGTTTTGGCCGGCTCTCTTCCCGTAATTTTAGCTACTGGTAGCTCTTGCTATGATGGAGGTTGCTATGAAGTTGCTTGAATATGCCGAACGCGCTTTAGAATGGGTAGTCGAACTGCTCTTGGCCTTAATGGCAATAGTTGTCTTTATAAATGTAATTGCGCGCTACCTGTTTGCTAAAGCATTTCCCTGGACAGAAGAAATAGCCATATTCATGTTTACCTGGATTATCTTTCTCGGGGCGCTGCTGGCCTTTAAGCGGCATCGGCATTTAGGAGTTGATTTGCTGCTTAATGTCTTGCCGCCGTTGCCAAGGAAAATTGTTGCCTTGCTTGGTAACATTCTGGTTGGCGGCGCTTTACTGGTGCTTATTGACGGCGGGGTCAAGTACTATTTTCAGACAATCGTTTGGCCGGCGCCGGCAACGCAAATCCCCTATGGCGTTATTAATGCCATAATTCCTTTCGCGGCGTTTTTTATGCTGCTACTGCTGCTTAAGGATATTATCAGCCTGTTGCGCGGGGAGAATGATAAGCCTAAGGGGGAAAAGCAATGCTGACGATTTTTCTGGTTACATTGTTTGGCGCATTGCTGCTCGGTGCTCCGGTGGCATTTGCCCTGATTCTCAGCACGATTGCGCTTATGGTTTTTAATAACAGCTTTGATACGCAGATAGTTGTTCAACATATGATGGCTGGCGCGGAAAACTATACGCTCATGGCAATACCGTTTTTCATGCTGGCCGGAGAAATTATGAACCACGGCGGCATTTCTACCCGCATTATAAAATTTGCCAGCGACCTGGTTGGGCATGTTAAGGGCGGTTTGGGATATGTTACGGTTATTGCCTGCATGATTTTTGCCGGTGTGTCCGGCACGGCCGTGGCTGATACTGCAGCCGTAGGTTCTATTCTCCATCCGGTTATGAAGCGGGAAGGCTATGATTCTAAGCGCAGCGCCGCCCTTATCTGTGCTGCTGGCTGTACCGGCCCGATTATTCCGCCAAGCGTACCAATGATACTGTATGGCGTCATCGGCGGCGTCTCCATCGTCGGACTGTTTCTGGGCGGCATTGTCCCCGGCCTGATTATGGGCATAGCTCTCATGATTTACTGGTATCTCCACACCCGTAAGACCAATTACCCGATAAAGCCGCGCGTGTCTTTCGCTACACTGCTTAGGAGCACCATAGACGCCGCCTGGGCGCTGGTTTTGCCCTTCATCATTCTCGGCGGTATTGTTTTCGGCGTGTTTACACCCACCGAGGCGGCGGTTATTGCTGTTTTTTATGCTTTTTTCGTGTCGTTTGTTATTTACCGTGAGCTGGAATTGAGTAAGCTGCCCAAAATATTGCTTGATGCGGCCATTAACTCGGCGGTTGTTATGTTTGTCGCCGCCGCCGCTACTTCTACCGGTTTTATGATTACCGTCGGCCGCATACCGCAGTCTATTGCGGAAACTATTCTGTCTATTTCCAGCGATCCGGCAATTGTCATGCTGATTATCAACTTTTTCCTTCTTCTTGTAGGTACGGTAATGGATCTGACCCCGGCCCTGCTGATTTTGGCGCCTATTCTGATTTCGCTCACCAAGAATCTGGGCATCGATCCCTTGTATTTCGGGGTGGTCATGGTCTTCAACTTGTGCATCGGTCTTCTTACTCCGCCGGTCGGTACAGTATTGTTTGTCGGCTGCGGCCTCAGCGGTCATTCCATTACCGAACTGTCCCGCAGGGTATTGCCGCTGGTGCTTGTGCTCATCGCCGTGCTGTTTCTCATCACTTATGTCCCAGAAACCATTATGACTATTCCGAAGTGGTACCAGGGTCTGCGTACTACTTAAGGGAGCCAGCGAATTAGCGATATCTGGCATCTGCATGCCGGATTACAGGCTGTTTTTGTATTATTTATTTTATTGCAAATAAAATTTATATTGAAAATAAAATGGAACATGCTATACTGGAATAGGAATTTTTTTTCATTTGCCGTTGCATTTAATTCGGGTTGAGTCGCGACAAGTTACTAGATACCAGGCAAGTCTTCGCGACCTGGTATTTTGTATAAATTTTTAATTTAGGAGGAGAGACGATGAAAAAGGCTTTCAGGTTGGTCAGCGTATTGCTTATTGTCGCTCTCGCTGTTGCTCTGTTCACAGGATGCAGCAGCAGCACCAGTACGCCGGAAAAAAAGGCCGAAAAACGGGTTATCAAAGTGGGAATCGGTCTCAACGAGCAGAGCCCGCAATATAAGGGGTTGCAAAAATTTAAGGAAATCGTTGAGCGCGAATCAAAGGGCCGGATTGAGGTGCAACTTTTTGCCAACAGCCAGTTGGGTGATGACACTAAGATGATGACGGCGCTGCGGGCAGGCACGCTGGAAATGACATGTCCCTCTACTGCTCCTATTTCTGGGCTCGACAAGAAATGGATGGTATTTGACCTGCCCTTCCTGTTCCCCAATGAAGAAATTGCCGATAAGGTTCTTGATGGGCCTATTGGTCAAAAGTTTCTGGATTCACTTTCGCAGAATGGAATTAAAGGTATTGCCTTTTGGGAAAACGGATACCGGCAGCTTACCAACAGCGTAAAAGAAGTTAAAACTCCAGACGATGTAAAAGGTCTGAAGATCAGAACGATGGAAAACCCAGTACATTTGGCTGCGTTTAGAGCGCTAGGCGCCAATCCGACCCCGATGCCTTTCGGGGAGCTGTTTACTAGCTTGCAGCAGCGCATTATCGACGGCCAGGAAAACCCGGTAACTACCATTTATCTCCAGAAATTCTATGAAGTGCAAAAATACGCTACGTTAACTAACCATTTCTATTCGCCTTTCGTCTTAATGTTTAGTAAAAAGATCTGGGATACTCTACCTAAAGAAGACCAGGATATAATACTGAAGGCTGGTAAAGAAGCAGGCCTGTATCAGAGAAAGATCAACCGGGAAATGATGAAGGAATCCTTGGCCAACCTGGAGAAAACCGGCATGGTAGTGACTAAGCTGACTCCGGAACAGCAAAAAGCCTTTATGGACGCAACTAAGGATGTTGCCACTAAATTCGAGGCTGAGATAGGAAAAGAACTTATCCAGGAAGTAAAGGCAGAAATCGCAAAGTATGCTAAATAAAGTCAGGTAGTTGTCGCGGGGCTGTTGAAAACTGTTTAATACGGGCGTTTTCAACAGTCTCGCTCGTATTAAACAGTTTTCGCTTACTGTCAAGCCATGTGCGCAATATGAATTCTGTGAAAGAAAAATGGACGAAACGCGTCTTGAAAGGAAGCATATATATGGAAAGTCTGTCTAAAGCATTCAATCGCCTCCTTCATGGACTCATAGCTGCTTGTTTGTCATTAATGGCCGTATTTGTATTTGCCAATGTTATCCTTCGTTACTTTTTTAACTCAGGGCTTACTTGGGCCGAGGAAGCCTCCCGATATCTATTTATTTGGCTAATTTTTCTGGGGGCCATCATCGCTTATAAGGAAAACGCTCATTTAGGCGTTGATACGTTGGTGCAAAAGTTATCTGTAAAAGGCAGGAAAGTACTTTTTGTAGTCAACAATCTGCTGATTTTAATAACCATGTGTCTGGTCGCTGAAGGCACCTGGAAATTGACGCTCATTACGATGAACCAAAACTCGCCATCGATGGGGTTGCCTCTTGCCTTTGTTTATGTTTCCGGGCTGATTGCGAGTGTCAGTATGGTAGCCATTTCCCTGAACAATCTATACCGGCTAATCACCGGCAAGATAGATGAGAACGACCTGGTCATGATAACTGATACGGAAGACAAAGAAAAAATAGAACAGACTGTTGGCGGGTCTACGCAAGGAGATAGAAAACTATGACTATGACATTGACGGTATTTTTGGTATCACTTTTGGCAGTCATGGCGCTGGGAATTCCTATTGCTTTCGCGCTAATCATGAGTGGTATAGCCCTACTCATTCATATGGGTATGTATGATACGCAAATATTGGCTGCCAATCTGATAGACGGTGCTGACAATTTCCCGCTCATGGCTATTGCCTTCTTCATCCTGGCCGGAGAGCTGATGAATGCAGGAGGGATTTCCAAGCGTATTATTGCCTTTGCTGTAGCTCTTGTTGGGCATGTGCGCGGCGGATTGGGATATGTCGCTATTATCGCCAGTTTAATCTTCTCCGGATTATCGGGTTCAGCGGTCGCCGACACGGCCGCTCTGGGGGCTGTTCTTATCCCTATTATGGCGGAAGCCGGTTATGACCGCGCCAAATCAGCCGCTTTAATCGCTTCTGCAGGTATCATTGCTCCAATTATGCCACTTAGCGTCCCGATGATTATATTCGGTGTTACGGGTAACGTGTCTATTCCCAAGCTGTTTATGTCGGGCATTGTGCCTGGACTGTTACTTTGTTTCTTTTTGGCCGCTACTTGGGCCTGGATTGTACGCAAAGAACGGTTCCAAGTGCAGCCGCGCAAATCATTCGCAGAGCTACTGAAGGCAGCCCGGGGAGCGTTATGGGCTTTTATTCTCCCAGCTATCATTATTGTAGGTCTGCGCGGCGGTGTATTTACTCCCACGGAAGCTGCATCAATCGCCGCCTTTTACGCATTGTTCGTCGGGGTAGTCGTGTATCGTGAACTGACTTTACATAAAATTATCGAGGCCTTGGTTATGGCAGCAAAAACAACGAGTATAATTATGTTTTTGGCGGCAGCAGCTATGGTATCGTCCTGGCTGATCGCGGTTGCAAACATACCTGCGCAAATTGCGCAAATACTTGCCCCAGTTATGGAAAACAAAATCATGTTGATGTTTGCTATCAACGTCGTCGTTTTACTTGTCGGCACGGCCATGGATGCAACGCCCACCATCCTTATTCTCACACCGGTTCTAATGCCAATTATTCAAAAAGCAGGCATTGACCCCATTTATTTCGGTTTCATGTTTGTATTCAACAATATGATCGGTCTATTGACTCCGCCGGTCGGAACAGTACTTAACGTAGCGGCCGGGGTAGGGAAAGTCTCAATGGATGCCATCATCAAAGGTGTTATGCCATACATGTGGGTCGAAATTCTTTTGTTGCTTCTGCTTACTTTCTTCCCGCAGCTTGTCCTGGTTCCTCTAAGCTGGTTTATTGGTTCGTAATTTGCGTTTTTGTTGCTTAAGCTTAGTCCTTATAAAATTAATGCGAATAAACGTGGAACGGATGTGGTGATTACGCATCCGTTAGTTTTTTTACTTGCTGTTAATTTATCAATAATCATAGCTACGACCAGTAGCGCAGGCAATCATCAGGTGAGCCACAATCAATGTACTAGGGCAATTTTATGAAGTTTACAGGCGAATATGACGATGCGTTTTGGCGAAAACAATAGTGTGTAAGGCGGGTTTATTCTGAATTGCTATATCTAGCGCGCTTTGCGGGCGTGGTGCATCTGTCGCGGTACGGTACAGACGGCAATTGATTAGGTTATTTTTTAGTAGGCTAGACTACTTTGCCTAATATTTGGCAATAATGTAGGTGAATAACGAGCGGACAAAAATATTTGTAAGACATTGTCAATGTAAAAAGGGGTGTGATAAAATAAAATGGTACAAAGGTGGGTAGGGGGTGTGAGGTAAGTGGTAACGGCATTGATGATATTGGAAGCCATCCTGTCGATTCTCTTGATTGCGTCGGTGGTGCTGCAGTCGGGGCGAAGCGCCGGCATGGGCGGAGCAATCGCCGGTGGCGCTGAGACGCTGTTTGGCGGTAAAAAGAAAGGCCTTGACGAACTATTGGCAAAGGCGACTATGTTTCTTGCTGGGCTGTTCGGCATCGTCACGATGATCTTGGTCAAAGTTATGCAGTAGTTCTCTGCACCTCAATGGCCTACATTGGGGTCTTTTTAAGCATTTTTACGGGACAACCCGCGGTAAATAAGGAGGAACAAGAGCTACATGGATTTGCTATTTATTGCGCCGGGCGCTGGCTTGCTGGCCCTGCTGTTCGCCGCTTACCTGGCAGGCAGTGTGCTGAAAGAAAGCCCCGGCAACAAAAAGATGCAGGAAATTTCCCAGGCTATCTTTGAAGGAGCCATGGCCTTCCTTAACCGTCAGTACAAGACACTCATTCCTTTCACCGTTGCTATCTTTCTCATTTTATACTTTGTTGACGGGTATAAATTGGCCGTATCGTTCCTGGTTGGCGCCGTGTGCTCGGCTATTGCCGGCTATGTGGGCATGAGTTCCACCACGAAGTCCAACGCCCGCACGACCGAAGCGGCCCGCCACAGCCTTAACAAAGCCCTAAGCGTGTCGTTCCGCGCTGGCGCGGTCATGGGCATGTCGGTGGCCGGTCTTGGTCTCTTAGGCGTATCGATGCTGTACATAATTTTCGGCGATCCTGTCGTTATTAACAGTTTTGCCTTTGGCGCCAGCGCCATCGCCTTTTTTGCCCGGATCGGCGGGGGTATCTATACCAAAGCCGCGGACGTAGGCGCCGACCTGGTCGGCAAAGTGGAAGCAGGAATCCCTGAGGACGATCCGCGCAACCCGGCTGTTATCGCTGACAACGTAGGCGACAATGTCGGCGACACGGCCGGCATGGGCGCTGACCTGTTTGAATCCTATGCTGCTACGACTATCGCCGCCATGCTGATTGGCAACAGCATCTACGGTGTAAACGGCGTTCTGTTCCCGCTGCTCATCGGCGCGGCCGGCATCGCGGCTGCTATTATCAGTACCTTTTTCGTCCGCACTGGTGAGGATGGCGATCCCCAAGCCGCCCTTAACCGCGGTTTGTGGGGCACCAATATCATCACCGCCGTTATCGCGTATGGCTTGGCGACGCAAATTTTCGGCGCCAAAGGATTTGGTATTTTCATCGCTATTGTGGCCGGCCTGGCTGTCAATGTCCTTGTCGGCATAATTACCGAATACTATACTTCGAATGCCCATAAGCCCACCCAGCATATTGCCGACGCTTCCCAGACCGGTCCGGCTACCAATATTATTACCGGTGTGGCTACAGGTCTGCGCAGCACTGGTATTCCGATGGTTGTCTTTGCCATCGCTACCTGGCTGGCGTACAGCCAAGCCGGCATCTACGGCATCGCCATGGCAGCCATGGGCATGCTGTGCACCGCCGGCATGGTCGTGGCCGTTGACTCGTTCGGTCCTGTCGCCGACAACGCCGGCGGCATTGCCGAAATGGCCGAGTTGGGCCCCGAAATCCGTAAAACAACGGACAAGCTGGACTCGGTCGGCAATACCACGGCGGCCATTGCCAAAGGCTTCGCTATCGGGTCGGCCGCTCTCACCGCGCTGGCGTTGTTTACCGCGTTCGGCGAAGAAGTGGCCAAGAACCCGAAACTGACTGGCCTCTTGGTTGACGGCAAGCTGGTTGTCAACCTTACCGAGCCGGGAGTCATTATCGGCATCTTCCTTGGCGCTACCCTGCCGTTCATCGTGTGCGCCCTGACCATGGAGGCTGTCGGTAAAGCGGCCTTTGAAATGATTGGCGAAGTACGCCGTCAGTTCCGCGAAATTCCCGGGATTATGGAAGGTACCGGCCGTCCTGACTATGCGAGGTGTGTTGACATTAGCACCAAGGCGGCGATCCGCGAAATGATTGCCCCTGGTCTGTTCGCGGTCGGCGCCCCGCTGCTCGTTGGTTTCGCGCTTGGCGCCAAAGCGCTGGCCGGTTTCCTGGCCGGTACTACCGCCACCGGCGTGCTGCTTGCCATCTTCATGTCCAATGCCGGCGGCGCCTGGGATAATGCGAAGAAGTACATTGAAGCCGGCAAATATGGCGGCAAAGTACGCCGACGCACGCCGCCGCCGTTATCGGCGATACGGTAGGCGACCCCTTCAAGGATACTTCCGGTCCGGCAATGAACCCGCTCATCAAAGTTGCCGGCACCATTTCCCTTATCATCGCTCCCATGCTGTTCTTCTAATTACGAAAGCGCCAGGTCTAGCCCTGGCGCTTTTTAACTATGGAAAATGGTAAGCGGAAAGTAGAAAGTGGTATGAAGTATGAGGTATGAAGTATGAGGTATGAAGTATGAGGAATGAGGTAAGTGGTGGAATGATGTTGCTTTCTATTGCTTGTGGCGCCATTTATTGACATGATCATCTTTGCGGTTTTATTAGAAAGGCGCGTTAGCGCTTTTGTTCTTGCGGCAGTGTTTAGAATTGCCTAATAATGGTATAATGATAATACATATGGGAGGTGGTCTGGTGGCGATTATCCGTGGCGCCGAGCCGTTTTTGCTGCCGGGCGGCGACTATGGTGTTTTGCTGGTGCACGGCTTTACCGGTTCGCCGGCCGAAATGCGCCTGGGCGGACAGTACCTTCATGCCCGCGGCTATACCGTGCTGGCGCCCCGTCTGTGCGGCCATGGCACAAATGAGCGGGAAATGCGTTTGACGGCTTGGCCGCATTGGTACAGCGCCGTCGAGGACGGCTATCATCTGCTGCGGGGGCTGTGCCGCAAAGTCGCGGCTGTTGGCCTGTCCATGGGTGGCCTGCTGGTGCTGAAATTGGCGGCCGAATATCCGGTGGACAAGGTGGTTTCCCTTAGCGCCCCGATCTACTTAGCCGACCGGCGGCTGCCCCTGTTGCCGGCGTACCGGCTCTTTCGGCGCTATATTCCCAAGAAACGCAAACGCTATGACGTCGACCCTATTTACACCGTTGGCTATGACCGCATGCCGCTTGATTGTCTTACCAGTTTATTGGAGCTTATCAAGCATGTTGATAAACTGCTGCCGGTGATCACGGCGCCGGCGCTTGTTATTCAGTCCCAGGCCGAGCATACCGTGCGGCCCGAGAGCGCCCGCCACATTATTAACCGCCTGGGCAGCGTCGACAAACGGCTCATCTGGCTCGGGCGGTCAGGGCATGTGGTGACGCTGGATGTGGAACGGGACGAGGTTTTTGCCCAGATTGACGCATTTTTGAGGAGAGAGTGAGATGGAGGAACGTAATCAGTGGTGCTTCGCCTGCGGGCGGCTAAATCCGATCGGTCTGAAATTAACTTTTCGGGAAGAAAACAACACATATGTCACTAATTTTACCGCCGGGCCGGAGCATCAGGGGTATGACGGCATCGTGCACGGCGGCATTGTTAGTACCCTGCTTGATGAAATCATGGCCCGCTACATATATGCCAAGGGTGGAAACGCCGTGACCGCCAGGCTGGAGGTGCGGTACCGCCAGCCCACCCCGATTGGACAGGCCCTTACGGTTGCCGGCTGGATTGTAGCTCAGCGGGGCCGCTTTTATGAAATGGCCGGCGAGGTACGCCTGCCGGACGGCACGGTAACGGCCGAAGGCAAGGCGCTCGTCGCCGTCGTCGACCAAGCGAAAGTATAAATAAAGGATGGGAAAACATGGCAAAAACGGCCTTAAAAGATAAGATTCTCGATTTTATGCGCAACGACGCCTACCGGCCGCTCACCGCGGAAGATCTGGCGCAGGAAATGGGCCTTAAGGGCAAAGAACTGACCGAATTTTGGTCGATATTACAAGAACTGGAAGCCGAAGCCTTGATTATCAAGACCCGTTACGGCAAGTACGGCGTGCCGGAGCGCATGAATCTCGTCGTGGGCCGTTTTCATGCCAGCGGCAAAGGCTACGGCTTCGTTGTCCCCGATAACCCCGAAGAACCGGATATTTATATTACCGCCGACGCTGCCATGACGGCCATGCACAACGACCGGGTTGTCGCCCGTATCCATCGCCGTACTCCCGCCCACGGCAAAAAACGGGAAGGGGAAATTATCCGGATTGTCGAGCGGGCCAACCACCGGATCGTCGGCACCTTTGCGGCCAGTCGCCACTATGGTTTCGTTGTCCCCGACGACCCTCGCCTGGGGCGGGACATCTTTGTGCCGAAAGGCGAAAGAAACGGTGCCAAAGACAATGCCAAAGTAGTGGTGGAAATCACCAAGTGGCCGGAGCGGCAGCGAAGTGCCGAAGGGCGGATTGTGGAGGTGCTGGGACAAAAAGGCGACCCCGGGATCGAAATTTTATCCATCATTACCAAACATAATCTGCCCCGGGTCTTCCCGCCGGAGGTAGAACGGGCGGCGGCTGACGTGCCGGCAGAGATCAGTGCGGCAGAACTGGCGGGACGGCGCGACCTTCGCGACTTGCCCATCGTCACGATTGACGCAGAGGACGCGAAAGATCTGGATGATGCCGTCCATGTTGAGCGGCTGCCCGCCGGGCGCTATCTGCTCGGCGTCCACATCGCCGATGTGAGCTATTATGTGCGGGAAAACACCCCGCTCGACATTGAAGCCCGCCGTCGGGGAACCAGCGTGTATTTGGTCGACCGCGTGCTGCCCGATGCTCCCGCCGCGGCTGTCCAACGGCATTTGTAGTCTCAATGCTGGCGAAGACCGCCTGACCTTGTCGGTCCATATGGAAATCGACGCCGGCGGCCGCATTGTCCACTACGAGATATTTCCCAGCGTAATCCGCGTCCAGACGCGGCTGTCCTATAACATCGTGCGGCGGATATTGGTTGACGGGGATGAAAACTTGCGGCGGCAGTATGCCGACCTTGTCGATCACCTGGAGGAAATGGCGCGGCTGTGCCATATCCTGCGGGAGCGGCGCATGCGCCGCGGTGCCATCGATTTTGATTTCCCGGAAATAAAGGTCAAGCTGGACGAAGCGGGCCGGCCGGTCGAGCTGGTCAAGCGGGTCCGCAGCCTCGCCGAGTCCATCATTGAGGAGTTCATGCTGGCGGCCAACGAGACGGTGGCCGAACACCTGCACCGGCTCGGCGTGCCGGCCGTCTACCGCGTGCACGAGGAGCCGGACACGGAAAAGATGGAAAAGCTCAATGCTCTTCTCCATAATTTTGGCCAACGGTTAACTACGGTCGATGACATTCATCCGATTGTCCTGCAGCAAGTGCTTACCCGTATTGCCGGCCGGCCGGAAGAGCGGATTATCAGCACGGTTATGCTGCGCTCCCTCAAACAGGCTCGCTATGAAGCGGAAAACCTGGGCCACTTCGGCTTGGCCGCCCGGTATTATACTCATTTTACTTCGCCGATCCGCCGCTATCCGGACCTGATCGTCCACCGCATTCTGCGCGAAACATTCACTACCGGCGAACTGTCAGCCAAGCGGCGGGAAAAGCTGGCCAAGATGCTGCCCGTCGTGGCCCAGCACTCGTCAGAGCGGGAGCGGGCGGCGGCTGAGGCCGAGCGGGAGACGGTAGACCTTAAGAAAGTGGAATACATGGCCCGGTTCGTCGGGGACGAATTTCCCGCCATTATCAGCGGCGTTACCGCCTTTGGCCTGTTTGTTGAGTTGGATAACGGCGTTGAAGGTCTGGTGCATGTGTCCAGCATGGATGACGACTACTACCAGTTTATTGAAGAGCAGTATGCCCTGATCGGCGAGCGCAGTAAGCGCATCTACCGCCTAGGCGATGCGGTAAACGTGCGGGTGGTGCGCGTTAATCCCGCCGACCGCACCATCGACCAGGCCCGGGTCGCCGAACCGGGGCGCGGCGAAGCTGATAAGGCGGATAACGGCAACGGCCGGAAGGGAAACAAGGCCAAGGGTAAAACGGGGACTAAGCGCCAGGCGAAAAGCGGCGGCAAGGCCAAGGCGGTCGCCAAACCGAAAAGCCGCTTGAAATAGCCTTCCAAACTTGGGGGAATAGGATCGGCCGTGAAGGAGGAAGGGCAGGAAAAGTGTTGACACACCTGCCTGGCTTCGGTATACTAGAAACGATAATTAAATATGGTGAGATAGAGGTGCGGCTATTAAGAGTATGCATTCATGAGCAGGCCGGCGATGAAGGGTGCAGAAAGGAATATCCGCCGAAGCAGCAGGTCATGGCCAAGGGCCTTCTGCTGGTCTTGCCGCTAAATAAGGGTAAGACTGTCATCCGAGCAAATTCGGGTGGAGCGCTATCTTGCACGGCTAGTATAGGGCTTGGCATAAGCATTTTTAGCGGCTTGCGAGATGGACTCGCAGGCCGTTTTCATATTAGCTGAGGCGCTCCCGGCCGCATTCATTATTCTAATTAGGAGGTATCTCGACATGGCAGAGAAAAAGCTCCCCTTTACTAAAGCAAAATTGGAAGAAATCATTCGCCAGCATAAGACGCCTTTTCATATTTATGATGAGAAGGGTATCAGGGAAAATGCCAGAAAGTTGACGGCCGCGTTTGCCTGGGCGCCTGGGTTCAAAGAATATTTCGCCGTAAAAGCAACGCCTAATCCGTATATCCTGCAGATCCTGCGGGAAGAGGGCTTTGGCGCCGATTGCAGTTCGATGGCCGAGCTGGTTCTGGCCGAAATGGTAGGCATTACGGGCGAAGAAATTATCTTTTCCTCCAACGACACGCCCGCTGAGGAGTATGTTAAAGCTAAACAACTTGGGGCGATTATCAACCTGGATGATATCAGTCATATCGAGTTTTTAGAAAAACACGCCGGCCTGCCGGAAATTATCTCATTCCGCTATAATCCCGGACCGCTCCTTAAGCAGGGCAATACCATCATCGGCAAGCCGGAAGAGGCCAAATACGGCTTGACGCGCCAGCAGATTTTTGACGCCTACCGCATCGTGCAGGCCAAAGGGGTCAAGCGGTTCGGCCTGCATACCATGGTCATTTCCAACGAACTCAACCCGCAGTGCTTTGTCGAAACGGCCAATATGATGTTTGACCTGGCCATTGAAATTTATCAAAAACTCGGCATCAAAGTTGAGTTTATCGACTTGGGCGGCGGCATTGGCATTCCCTACCGCCCTGAGCAGCAACCGGTAGACCTTTTCTATGTGGGCGAAGAAATCCGCAAGGCCTATGAGGCTAAGATTGTCGCTAACGGCCTGCATCCGATCAAGCTGGCCATGGAATGCGGCCGTATGATCACCGGTCCGTATGGTTATTTGGTGGCGCGGGTGCTGCACAAAAAAGAAATTTACAAGAATTACGTCGGGCTTGATGCCTGCATGGCCAATCTGATGCGGCCCGGCATGTATGGCGCCTATCACCACATTACTGTGGCCGGCAAGGAAGATTGGCCGCTTGATCATATTTACGACGTGACCGGCTCGCTGTGCGAAAACAACGATAAATTCGCTATCGACCGTCCGCTGCCCCGCATCGATATCGGCGATATTGTCGTTATCCATGACACCGGTGCCCACGGCCATGCGATGGGCTTCAACTACAACGGCAAACTGCGTTCGGCCGAACTCTTGCTGCGCCCTGACGGCAGCGTGAAACTCATCCGCCGTGCCGAGACGCTGGCCGACTTATTTGCTACCCTTAACTTTCCTCAGTGTGAACTGAACCTGGCGGCCGCGTCGACAACCGAATAAAAAAGTCCTGTCAGCGTATGCGCTGACAGGACTTTTTTCTTTGCACGAACCACTGAGGACACGGAGCTATGTATAAATTTCAAAATGGGGAATATAGGGAACCGCAGAGGACGCGGAGAAATAGTTTTTATTTTAATTTTTAGCGCGATGAAATCGCGCTCTCTGCGTCCTCCCGTGGTTAAAATGGGCGTTCATGGTTTGTGGTGCCAATTTATTGGCATGATTATCTCCGTGGTTCAATATTCGGTTTTCTTTACAGCTTGAGGCGGGTTTTAATGCGTTCGATGGCCCGCTCGGTATTTTCACGGCTGCCGAACGCGGTGAGGCGGAAGTAGCCCTCACCCGGAGGGACCGAAGCCGGAGCCCGGCGTGCCGACGATATGGGCCTCGCTGAGCAGTTTGTCAAAGAAAGCCCAGGAGTCAAGATTGTTAGGCGTTTTGAGCCAGATATAAGGGGCGTTGACGCCGCCGAAGACCTGCAGGCCCACGCTCTCAAGCCCTTCGCGGATGATTTTGGCATTGGTCATATAGTATTGGATGGTTTCGCGGATTTGCTTTTGCCCCTCAGGACTGTAGACAGCTTCGGCGCCCCGCTGGACGATGTAGGGCACGCCGTTGAACTTGGTCGTCTGGCGGCGGTTCCACAGCTTGTTGAGTGGGTACTTTTCGCCGGCGGCGGTGGAGGCCATGACGGTTTTGGGCACTACCGTGTAAGCGCAGCGCGTGCCGGTGAAGCCGGCTGTTTTCGAGAAGGAGCGAAACTCGATGGCCACTTCTTTCGCGCCCTCGATTTCGTAAATGCTGTGAGGAATATCTGGCTCTTGGATATAGGCTTCATAAGCAGAGTCAAAGAGAATAATCGCGTCGTTTTCCCGGGCATAATCTACCCATTTCTTAAGTTCGGCCTTGGACAAGGTAGTACCGGTCGGGTTATTGGGCACGCAGAGATAAATCATGTCCACCTTTTCTTTAGGCAGGGCGGGGACAAAATTGTTTTCGGCATTGCAGGGGAGGTAAACGATTTTCTCAAAGCGGCCGTCTTTATACTCGCCGGTCCGGCCGGCCATGACATTGCTGTCAAGATAGACCGGATAAACAGGGTCGGTGATGGCCACGACATTGTCGATGCCGAAAATTTCCTGGATGTTGCCGACATCGCTTTTCGAGCCGTCGCTGACAAAGACTTCGTCCACATCCAGCTTCACGCCGCGCGACGCATAGTCGCCTTCGATAATTTTTTCAATCAGGAATTCGTAGCATTGCTCAGGGCCATAGCCGCGGAAAGTGGCGGCTTGTCCCATTTCATCGACCGCCTTATGCAGGCTTTCAATAACAGCCGGCGCCAGTGGGCGGGTTACATCGCCAATTCCCAGGCGAATAATGTCGGCATCAGGGTTTTCGGTTTTAAACTTGCTGACCCGGCGGGCAATTTCGGCAAAGAGATAACTGCCGGGTAGTTTCAGATAGTTTTCATTAATCCTTGCCATCTTTGCTCTCCTTTACCAGAAATCTATGGTTAATCTACATTATACACCGATTTTCCCAGTAATGGTAGTTTTTCCCCAAAGTTTTAGCGTCATTCCTGGCGAAACATAGATATTGCCGAATTTCATTTAGTGTGATTGCGCCCAGAGTTGGTGCAAAGCCTCGAAAATGCGAGACCTCCCGGGCTAGTAGCCAGGGAGGCTTAGCATAAAAGGGTTTTATTTATCGGCGACGTAAGCGATTGCTTCAATTTCGACCAACACGTCTTTGGGCAGGCGGGCCACTTCGACGCAGGAACGAGCCGGCGGGTTGGCGGTGAAGTAAGTGGCGTAGACGGCGTTGATTTTCGCAAAATCGTTCATGTCCTTAATAAAGACCGTAGTTTTTACGACGCTGGCGAGACTTGCGCCGGCCGCCTCAAGGACAGCTTTGACGTTTTTCAGAACTTGGTGGGCCTGCTCTTCCACCGAACCGGTCACAAGCTCCCCGGTAGCCGGATTTATCGGGATTTGCCCGGATGTAAAGACGAGATTTCCGACTTTAATTGCCTGCGAGTACGGTCCAATCGCGGCTGGAGCATTGGCCGTGTTGACAACGGTTAACATTTTATCCTCTCCTTTGTCTGTGTTGGCAAAAACCAACATTTTTCTCCCCAAATAAAGTTTAGGCAGATAAAAATTATCTGTCAACCGTAGCGGGTTAAAAACTTTTAATAGATTTTATAATTATTTCGCAGAACTGTCGTGAGCAGCCGGTGTTTTTCCGCAGATTATGTTAAATTTTAACCATTAGATTATTTTTTGTTCTCAACTTTTTTAATAATTTTTTATTAAAATTAGGAAATGGGAAAAGGAATTGGTAATTTTTTGTGGAATTTTTCTTAAGAAAAAGTGGATTAACCTATATAAGGGGTGGAAACTTGCAACCACTGCATCCCAAATTACAGGCTCTACTACCGGTAGCTGACGCTATTCATGCCACCGTCGGCGTTTATAGCGAGGTGGTGATCCACGACGTCACTCGGCCGGAACAGTCAGTAGTGTACATCGTAGGAAATGTTACTAACCGCCAGGTTGGCGCGCCGCTCACCGACCTGGTTCTGGAAAATCTGCGCAAGTACGGCGACGATTGCAAGGATATCTTAAATTACGGCACAACGACGCGGGATGGCAAGACGCTGCGGTCGTCGACCACCTTTGTCCGCGATGATGACGGCCATATTATCGGGTGCCTGTGTATCAATGTAGACTTGACGCCCATGTTGTCCTGGAAGTATTTTCTGGAAAAAAGCCTGGCCGTAGAAACCGGCGCCGTAAAGGAAACCTTTAGCAATGACGTTTCTGAGGCTCTTAACGGCATTATAAAGTCTATTCTGGAGAATTACCATATTCCTGTCGCCAGTTTGCCCCGTGAGGAAAAGCTCAATATTATCAAGCAGCTGGACGAAAAAGGTGTTTTTTTGGTGAAAGGTGCAGTTGACCAGGTTGCCGCGACACTTGGTGTTTCCAGGTATTCGATTTACAACTACCTGGAAGAGGTTCGCAGTCATAAAATTCGCCGGAACTAATTCCCGGCTACTGGCCTCTACCGGTCTGTTGGCCCGGATACCTGCATGATTTAGATGACAAGGAGTGATTTTCATGTACATGAGCCATTTAGAATGCCCCAAATGCGGAGCAACCTATGATCCGCACAAACTGACGCAGCTTTGCGCCTGCGGCTCACCGCTCCTGGTCCGCTATGACCTGGATAAGGTCAAAGCCAACTTTAAAAAATCCGACCTTATCGGGGCGTAAACCTGATCTCTGGCGGTACCGCGAACTATTGCCGCTGGTCGAACGAAAAGAATAAAGTGTCGCTTGGCGAGGGCATGACGCCGCTTATTCACTGTGACACGCTGGGGAGCGAAATTGGCCTTCCTAATCTGTACCTGAAAGACGAGGGCATTATTCCCAGCGGCACCTTTAAGTCCCGGGGCGCTGCTGTCGGTGTGTCCCGCGCCAAAGAATTGGGCGTTAAAGCCTTGGCGATGCCCACCAATGGCAATGCCGGAGCCGCCTGGGCCATCTACTGCGCCAAAGCGGGCATTAAAGCCTATATTGTAATGCCTGTTGACGCCCCCGCTATTACCCGCAACGAGTGCGCCATTGCCGGCGCCCAGTTCTACCTTGTCAATGGTTTAATCAGCGATGCCGGCAAGATTGTCGGCCGGGCAGTGGCTAAACATGGCTGGATGGATGCCTCCACTTTGAAAGAGCCGTACCGCATTGAAGGCAAAAAGACCATGGGCCTGGAAATCGCCGAGCAGATGAACTGGGAAGTGCCGGACGTCATCCTCTATCCTACTGGCGGCGGAGTTGGCCTGATCGGCATCTACAAAGCACTGAAAGAACTGCAGGCGATTGGCTGGATCGGCGAAAAAATGCCGCGGCTGGTTGCTGTGCAAGCGGCAGGTTGTGCGCCTATTGTTAAGGCTTACGCGGAGAAGAAGCCGGCCTCCGAGTTCTGGAACAACGCTTCTACCGTGGCTTTCGGCATCACGGTGCCCAAAGCGCTGGGCGACTTCCTTGTCCTTGAAGCAGTATATAATACGGGCGGCTGCGCGGTGGCTGTTTCGGACGAAGAAATCCTGAGAGCTCAGGCCGAAATTGCGGCCAAAGAAGGTCTCTTCATTTGTCCCGAGGGCGCAGCTACGCTATCGGCGGCCAAAAAGCTGCTTGCCGACGGTTGGATCAAGCCGCATGAGAAAGTGGTTATGCTCAATACCGGTACTGGTCTTAAATATCCTGACACGGTACGGGTGGAAGTGCCCACGCTAGAGCCGGACGAAGATATTCCCGTCGCTTAACGGGGATGATTGTAAAAAATGCCCGTAGATAATTATCAAATCTGCGGGCATTTTTAAATTCTCAAATTGACGGACAGTAGTATTTAGTATAATATGTAATACGCGAAAAAATTGCCAATATTTAGCATGGTGGATATCGGAGCGACCTTAATATGGAAGATAGTTTTACCATTGGACAAAATATGTCAACGGCGCCAAAGTGGCCGATAAATTTAGTTAAAGCGGGAACCATATTACTTGCGTTGATTTTAATAGCGGCTTATGTCCGCTTAGAAAACTACTTGCTATTTCACAGTCTTATCGAGTTAGCCACGGTCATCATTGCCTTCAGTGTTTTTATCCTTGCGCTAAATACTCGTGACCTTGCTAAAAATAATTATTTTATGTTTATAGGCATTGCCTATGGTTTTGTTGGCGGTTTTGACTTACTTCATACCTTGGCTGACAAAGGAATGGGCGTCTTTACTCGGGGAGGGGACAATCTTCTTACGCAACTCGGGATTATCGCAAGATTTTTGCAAAGCCTATCCTTGCTAATCGCCCCTGCTTACTTTTACCGGCGCCTGCGGCTGCCCGCAGTTATCTCGGCCTATATGGCAGTTTCGGCCTTTTTCTTATTATCTGTTTTTTATTGGGGCATATTTCCTGATTGTTTTATTGATTCGCTGGGAATTACTGTTTTTAAAAAACTAAGTGAATGTATCATTTCGGCAATTGTTTTATTGGCTCTTGCGGTGACCTGGTCGCACAAACAGCAGTTTCAGCCAACGGTATTGCCGTTTTTATGGTTGGTTTTTATAGCTATACTCGGGGCAGAATTTTGTTTTATTATTTACACTGATGTCTATGGTCTAATACACATGTTTGGCCATCTGTTTAAGTTTGCGTCATTCTATTTTACATATAAAGCCATGGTTGAAACCAACTTGCAAGTACCTCATAAGCTTCTATACTATAAGTTAGGGGCTGCCAAGCAAGAAATTGAAGAACGCAAGCGAGCCGAGCAGGATTTGCAAGCGTATATTAAAGAGTTGCAACAGACCAAAAGCGGCTTGCGGGAAAAAGAAAAATTGGCGCTTGTCGGTCAGATGGTTGCCAGCATGGCCCATGAAATAAAAAACCCGTTAACTACGGTTCGTGGGTATGCTCAGCTTTTGCAGAAAAGATGCAATCATGACAGCAAGCTTGTCGATTGCATGACTTCCATTATCGCCGAAGTCGACCAGGCCAGCGGGGTCATCGACGAATTTTTGCAACTCGCCCGCCCGGCGCCGCCGGTGATGGAAATACAGTCGTTGAGTGTTGTCGTTGAGGAAGTTGTAAAAGTGATTGAGCGGCAGGCATTTTTGCAAAATATCGTAGTAGAATATTTCAGCCCGGAAAAGTTACCCAAATGTATGCTGGACAAAAATCAAATCCGGCAAGCGTTATTAAATATTGCCAAACGCA
>NZ_AAWL01000017.1 GCF_000169155.1 Thermosinus carboxydivorans Nor1 | reverse complement strand
TCAAAAAATGATGCTATCCATGCAACTAAAACATATTGAAACGCTAGATGAAAGTATTAAAGAATTGGATAAAGAAATAGCAGACCGTATGCGCCCTTTTGAAGAAGCCTTGGAGCTATTAGACACCATACCCGGTGTTAATCGGCGCAATGCAGAAGAAATCATTGCTGAGATTGGAGTAGATATGAGTCGCTTCCCATCCGCGGAGCATCTTTCATCTTGGTCAGGAATGGCTCCAGGGCATAACGAAAGCGCTGATAAGCGAAAATCAGGAAAAACCCGTAAAGGAAACCAACATCTGCGAACAACACTTGTACAATCAGCTCGCTCTGCCGCCCGCCAAAAAGATACTTATCTTGCGTCTCAATACCGTAGAATCTGTTCCCGTCGTGGTTCTAACCGTGCTGCAGTAGCTGTAGGACATAGCATTTTAATAATTGCCTATCATATTCTCAAGAAAAAACAGCCGTACATTGAATTAGGTGCCAACTACTTTGAACAGCGAAGTAAAGATGCTGCAATAAAAAGAGCACTTCAACTTTTACAAAACGCAGGAATTGAAATAAACCTTGAAAATATAGTTGCTTAAGATCAGTTTAAAAGTAAATCCTTCTTTACAAATGCCTACTATAAAAAACCTATAGAGTAGGCCTTGGGATCTCTTTGTCTCTATTCGAAGTAGTTGACATAAATTTTTGAAGTGAGTTTTCGGAGTAGGACACGGAGAAAATTTTTTATTCAATTCTTCGCGCGATGAATATCGCGCCTCTGTGCCCTCCGTGGTTGAATAACGGTTTTCATGTTTTGTGGTGCCAATTTATTGGCATGAATATCTTAGCGGTTTTGGCATGGTTTGCGGTTTTTTCCATCATAGAATATTTTCCCAAGCGGTGTCAAGGGGGAGCAGAGGCGGGATCAATTTATTAAGTTATGTAAACTATTTTTTATCGGTTTCCTAACAAATTTTTGCAGGATATTAAGAAAAGAGCGTTGAAATGAAAGGAGAATTTCGGATGCTATTTTGTATGCTCTGGGGTGAAAAAGTTGGGCAAAATTATTGCCATTGCCAACCAAAAGGGCGGTGTCGGCAAGACGACCACGTCGGTAAACCTGAGCGCCTGCCTGGCCGAGCTGGGGAAAAAGGTACTGCTCGTCGATATCGACCCGCAAGGCAATTCGACCAGCGGGCTTGGGGTCAATAAGGCCAGTATCAAGCACTGCGTCTACGATGCCCTGATTAACGACGTTCCGGTCGAGACCCTGCTGCTGCCGACCGAACTGCCTAATCTAATGCTGCTGCCGGCAACCATCCAATTGGCCGGCGCCGAAATTGAGCTGGTCTCGCTTATGTCGCGGGAGACTAAGCTCAAGCGGGCCCTTGATAAGGTGAAATATAAATATGACTATATTATCATTGACTGTCCGCCGTCGCTGGGACTCCTCACCATTAACTCCTTAACGGCGGCTAACTCTGTCATTATTCCCATCCAATGCGAATTTTACGCTTTGGAAGGGTTGACCCAACTGATGAATACGATCAGCTTGGTCCAGAAAAACCTTAACCCCGTCCTTACGCTGGAAGGGGTAGTGCTGACGATGTTTGACGCCCGGACCAATTTATCGATTCAGGTTGTGGATGAAGTTAAAAATCATTTTCGCCATAAGGTGTATCAGACGATTATTCCCCGTAATGTGCGGCTAAGCGAAGCTCCTAGTCACGGCAAGCCGGTTATCAAATATGATCCCAAGTCGAAAGGAGCGGAAGTTTATTTTGATTTAGCGAAAGAGGTGATTGGCGATGACTAAGGCCCGTGGCCTCGGACGCGGTTTGGACGCTCTTTTCCCCGCGGCGCCGGCCAGCGATGATGAACCAGTCAATGAAATTGCCATAAAAGAAATTACTCCTAACCGGTTTCAGCCGCGGCGCACTTTTGATCCTGAGGCGCTCGAAGAACTGGCCCAATCAATCCGGCAGTACGGGGTTGTGCAGCCCATTGTCGTTCGCAAAACCATGAACGGATATGAGCTGGTAGCGGGCGAGCGGCGGTGGCGGGCTTCCCAGATGGCCGGACTGAAGACCATTCCCGCGGTTGTACGGGATTATACCGACGCGGAAATGACGGAAATCGCCCTTATCGAGAATCTGCAGCGCCAAGACTTGAATCCTATTGAAGAAGCGAACGCTTACCGGCGATTAATGGATGAGTTTGGGTTGACGCAGGAGGAAGTGGCTCGCAAGATTGGCCGCAGCCGGTCGCTGATCGCCAATATGGTGCGGCTTTTGAATCTGGCTCCGGCGGTGCAGGACCATGTTTCACGTGGAACATTGACGGTGGGCCAGGCCAGGCCATTATTGGCTTTGGATAAAGAGGAATTGCAAATTGAGGCGGCGGAGATGATTATCGCCGAAGATTTATCGGCGCGCGATGCAGAGGAATTGGTTAAACGTCTCAGCAGCGCGCCGCGCAAGAAAAAACAGTCGCAGCCAGAGAAAAAGGAATTTTTTGTGGCGGAAGCCGAGGATCGGTTAAAATTGCTCTTGGGGACGCAAGTAAAAATCAAGCCAGGTAAGATGAAGAGCAAGATTGAAATTGAGTTTTACAGTATGGAGGATTTGGATCGTATTCTCGATATTTTGTCTGAAGCGCACCAACAGGCGGCAGTAACCCGCCGCCAGGGACCAATCGTTGTATAAGAATAATTGTTTCATGTGAAACATTGGTAAGGGAAAGGGGCAAAGAGAAAGTAATAAAGGAAAAGTGATAAGGGGAGAGAACCGCGGAGATATTCACGCCAATAAATTGGCACCACAAAAGCATGAAAACCGTTATTCAACCGCGGAGAGAGCGCGATATCCCTCGCGCTAAAGATTAAAGTAAAAAATATTCCTCCGTGTCCTCTGCGGTTTTAATCACTAAATTTCTATTGGTAAAATCGGCCAAACAGGGAATAATAAGGAGGATATTTATGCAAGACACACCACGGGGAGCAAGAATGCATATCGCCATCTTCGGACGGCGTAATGCCGGTAAGTCCAGTCTCATTAACGCTTTGACCAATCAAAATATCGCTCTCGTCTCTGATGTGCCGGGGACGACGACTGACCCTGTCTACAAGGCTATGGAAATACTGCCAATCGGACCGGTGGTCATTATTGATACGGCCGGCATCGACGATGAAGGTGAACTGGGAGCGCTCCGCGTTGAACGCACGCTGCAAGTTCTCAATAAGACCGACCAGGCCCTGGTGGTAATCGACCAGGCAGCAGGGGTTTCCGAGTGGGAAGAGCGGTTGGTTGCCGAACTTAAAAAGCGGCAAATTCCGGTCATCGGCGTGGTGAATAAGATTGATACCGGCCAGCCGGCGGCAGCAGAAACGCTGGACTGGGCCAAACGGTTAGCGATACCGATGGTAGCCGTAAGCGCTAAAACCCGGCAAGGGGTAGAAGAACTCAAACGGCAGATGATTAAACATGCACCGGACAACTGGGAAGGACCGCCGATTCTTGGCGACCTTATCGCCAGCGGCGATACCGTCGTACTGGTAACGCCCATCGATTCCGCGGCACCCAAAGGCCGGCTTATTCTGCCGCAAGTGCAGGCAATCCGAGATGTTATTGACCAAGACGCCATCGCGGTGGTGGTCAAAGAGACGCAGCTGGCCGATGCCCTTGCCAATTTAAAGCAGCCACCGCGGCTTGTTGTCACCGATTCACAGGCCTTCAAGCATGTGGCGGCCGTTACGCCGGACGAAGTGACGCTCACGTCCTTTTCCATCCTGTTTGCCCGCTACAAAGGCGACCTGGAGACACTGACGGCCGGCGCCAAGGCGATTGACAGGCTTAAGCCGGGCGACCGCGTTCTTATCGCTGAAGGCTGCACCCATCACCGCCAGAAAGATGACATTGGCACGGTGAAAATACCCCGCTGGCTGCAGCAGAAAGTGGGCGGCGAGCTCAAGTTTGAATGGGTGAGCGGCGGTAATTTTCCGACCGATTTAGAACAGTACCAGCTGATTGTTCATTGCGGCGCCTGTATGCTCAACCGGCGGGAAATGCTGTACCGCTTGGCCGTAGCCCGAGAAAAGGGCGTTCCCATTGTCAATTACGGCGTCCTGATTGCCTATGTCCACGGTATATTGCCCCGGGCGCTCATGCCGTTTCCGGCCGCGCGGCGGGTTTTGGAAGATAAGTGAATATAAAAAAGCACAGACGCTCCTTCTTAACAAAACCAGATAATCATGCCAATAAATTGGCGCCACAAAGCATGAAAATAGTTATTCAACCGCGGAGAGCGCAGAGAGCGCGATTTCATCGCGCTAAAGTAAAAATACGCTCCGCGTCCTCTGTGGTTTTATAATATAAATTCAAGCGCGACAACTGTCGCGCGCGTAGCCCTTTGCGTTCTTTGCGTCCTTGGCGGTTTAACGCTTTTCAGGGTAGAGATAAAAGTATTTTAAAAAACAACGACAAGTGAGTTAACGGAAAGAGAGTTTGCTATGATCTATCTTAATAACGCGGCAACCAGTTGGCCTAAGCCGGAGGAGGTTTACCAGGCGGTAGATGCGTGCCTGCGTCACCTGGCCGGCAATCCGGGCCGGGGCGGCTACAGCGCCGAATACCAGGCTGGCCGCGTCCTGTACGAGGCCCGCGAAGAGTTAGCTAACATGTTTGGGGTCGCTGATCCCAGTCGGATTGTTTTTACCCACAATGCCACCGATGCGCTCAACATGGCCCTTTTTGGGTATTTACGCCCAGGTGACAAGGTTGTCACAACTTCGATGGAACATAACGCTGTTGCCCGGCCGCTGCGGCAACTTGAAACCATGGGGGTTGACTTGACCATTGTCCCTTGCGACCAGACCGGTCAGCTTGATTTGGCCGCCATGGCCGCCGCGCTGCGGGAAGGGGTGCGGGCGGTGATCATGTGCCATGCATCCAATGTTACCGGTACGATCATGCCGGTGGCCGCGGTTGGTGAGCTGGCGGCCCGCTGTGGCGCCGCGCTTATTGTTGATGCGGCCCAGACCGCCGGGGTGGAAGAAATCGACGTTGCCGCGCAAAATATCGCCATGCTGGCCTTTACCGGCCACAAAAGCCTCTTGGGGCCGCAAGGAACCGGCGGTCTCTATATCCGGGAAGACATTGACCTTGTGCCGCTTCGCTACGGCGGGACAGGCAGTCTGTCTGAACTTGACCAGCAGCCTGAGTTTCTGCCCGACCGGCTGGAGAGCGGCACACCCAACACGCCGGGGGTGGCCGGATTAGCCGCTGGCGTCCGGTTTATCCGCCGGGTCGGGCGGGAGGTCATCCGCGCTCGCGAAGGACAATTGATCGAGGCGCTGCTTGGCGGGTTGGCTGCCATCCCGGGCGTGACGGTGTATGGGCCGCGGCAAACCGCAAAGCAAACGGCTGTTGTTTCCTTCACCGTAGACGGCCAGGACTCTGGCGAAGTGGCTTATCGGCTGGAAAATGAATATGGTATCATCTGCCGGGCCGGGCTGCACTGCGCGCCCTGGGCTCATCAGACGATTGGCACGATTAAGACCGGGACTGTCCGGTTCAGTCCCGGCTATTTTACGACCGAACAAGAGATTGAGGATGCCCTCCGGGCTGTCCGAAAGGTTGCCGCAAAGGGGTGAGCTGATGAAAGGTACGATTGTCAACACCGTCGCCGTGCTGGTCGGTTCGGGCGTAGGCCTGCTGCTTAAACGGGGCATCCCTGTGCGGTATCAACAGACCGTCATGCAGGGGCTGGCGTTGGCGGTGCTGCTCATTGGATTACAGATGGCGTTTAAAACACATAATATAGTGGTTGTCATTCTCAGCATGGTGCTCGGCGGCATTGTGGGGGAGGCAATCGACATTGACGAACGGCTTAACCGGCTGGGCGACTTTGTCACCGCCCGGTTGGGCAGCGAATACGGCAACGCCGGCCAAGGCTTCATAACGGCCAGCCTGGTGTTTTGCGTGGGCGCCATGGCGATTGTCGGATCCCTGCAGGATGGTCTGACCGGCGATGCCACAACCCTATATGCCAAGTCAACGTTGGATGCCATTTCGTCGATAGTCTTTGCCTCCAGCCTGGGTATCGGCGTTGCCTTATCCAGTATCGTTATTTTAGTTTATCAGGGAGGATTGACCTTGTTGGCCGGTTCGCTGAGCGCCGTGTTGTCGGAAAGTGTTATTGTGGAGATGACGGCGGTGGGCGGAGTGTTGATTGTCGGTATCGCTCTGATGATGTTGGAGATAAAAAAAATCAAGGTAGCTAATCTGCTGCCTGCCATTCCGGTCGCGGCCATCTTGACGCTGCTATGGCCGGCTTAGTATCATCGCAGGAGTGAAGATTATGGATTTAGCCTTTTTAAGCGGTTTGGTAATGACCAATTTGCATTATATCCTGCTGGCCATTACCGTGATTATTTTAATTGCCCTGATTTTCTTTATAAACATCAATATCAAACTTAGCCGCCTTAACCGGCGTTACCAAAAGCTCATGCAAGGCATGGAAGGGGCCAATATTGAACGGCTGTTGTTGGCCCATATTGATGAAGTGCGTGAGACGGTAGAAAAAGTCAATACGCTTGCCGCTCAGTGCCGCCACCTGGATGCCGTTACCAAGACCTGCATCCAGCGGGTTGGTATTGTCCGTTTCAACGCGTTTAATGACACGGGCAGCGACCTAAGTTTTGCCATCGCCCTCCTCGATGCCCAAGATAACGGGGTCGTTCTGTCCAGTATTTTTGGCCGCGATGATTCGCGCGTTTACGCCAAACCGATTGTCAACGGTCAGTCAAGCTATTTCCTGACCAATGAAGAAAAAGAGGCGTTGGACAAGGCCCGGACAGTACGGGTAAAAGAATAAAGGAGGAGAGAATATGTTGAAGGAACTGGTGCGGAAAAACCGCAGCTACCGCCGTTTTTACGAAGATGTTCCCGTGAGCCGCGAGGTGTTACTGGAGCTGGTGGATCACGCCCGGCTGTCGCCGTCAGGGGCGAACCGGCAGGCCATCAAGTATGTGCTGGCGAGCGACAAGGCCCTCAATGAGCGCATTTTTGCAACATTGGGCTGGGCGGCGTATTTACCCGATTGGCCGGGGCCGGCGCCGGGCGAACGGCCGGCGGCTTATATTGTTATGGTGGAGGACAAAACCATTAATTTGGCGGCGGTAGCAGACATTGGCATTGCTGCCCAAACGATCATGCTGGCCGCCGTGGAACGGGGCTTGGGCGGCTGTATGATTGCCAATATTCAGCGCAAAGCCCTGAAAGAAGTGTTGGCGCTGCCCGATCATCTTGAGATCGTCCTTGTCCTCGCGCTTGGTCGACCGAAGGAAGAAGTGGTGATTGACGAGATTGCACCCGGCGGGGATATCAAGTACTGGCGGGACGAACGGCAGGTTCACCATGTACCCAAGCGCAAATTGGCCGAGATTGTTATAGGTTGACATAATACAAACTGCCGTCCAACGATGGACGGCAGTTTGCTATATAGCTTGGTATTTTTGCTATAGCAAACAGCAGCGGTTTTTAATCGCCAAGATAATCTTACCGATTAATCGGCACCACAAATAATGAAAAACTATTTATAACTATTTATAACCGCAAAGATATCCATGCCAATAATTGGCATCACAAAGCATGAAAACATTGAAGTTTAACCCCACAGAAGGACACAGAAAGCGCGTGATATCTATCACGCGCTCTGTGTCCTCTGTGGTTCCCTATATTTTCCAACTTGAAGTCACTGATTTTTCAGGGTAGCGCACGAAGAGTGCGATAGATATCGCACTTTGAATTATCAATTAAATTTAAAATATTCTCTGTGTCCTCTGCGGTTCCAATATTCACCGTATGATTTTATCCGTTTTCATGGTAGGACACAGAGGCGCGATATTCATCGTGTTAAAGTTTAAAAAATATCCTCTCCGCGTCCTCTGCGGTTTCATATATCATCCCTTTTTAAGTTCCGATTTCCAAGGTAGTACACCAAGAACGCGGAAGCTCCGCAAAGTAGTTTTTTGGCGCGACATGCGTCGCGCTCAGTATGCCAATTGCGTCCTTAGCGGCCTTTGCGGTTTTGCCAAAAAGACGCGTCAGCGCTTATGTTTTTTAGCAACATTTTTATGGTAATTTGTGGAAAAAAGAAGGATTTTTATAAGAAAAGTTGAATTATATTCCAGCTTAGTATCTCTGTAAATTTTTAGCGAAAAAGAGGTGATGCCGTTGGCTAGCATACCGAACTGGCCCCGCCAGCCAGACCGGAGAGAGTACACCATTATGATAGTACCCCATCACGGGCAAGCCATAAAAAGCATTCGGATCCCTATCCGCGCGGTAAAAATTGCCGCCGCCATTCTTTGTTTGTTTTTGGTGGCAGTAGTCGGAGGGGTGATTAATTATCGGCATACCGTTAACGCGGCCCAGGCCGAACGGGCCGAACTGGAGCGGCTGCGCCAGGTCAACGGCGCTCAGCTAGCCCAAATTGAACAGCTGGCGAAAGCGACGGCCGCCCTGCAGGAGGACATGAACCGCCTCAATCAACTCGATGCGGAAATCCGCCGTCTGGTTAATACCGAGGAAACAGGACCTTCCCGTTCCGGCGTCAGCCGTCCTACGGCCGGCCATGGCGGTCAGGGTGGTCCAGTGGTGAAACCACAACTTAACGAAATTGCCGCGGTTGTGCACGACCTTCAGCAGGTCGCCAAAGCGCGGGAGCAGAGCCTGGAGACTCTAAGGGACCGTTTGATTGAGCGCAACGCCCGCCTGGCGGCAACGCCGTCGATTTGGCCGGCCAGCGGCGAGGTTACCTCTCGCTTCGGCTGGCGTAGTTCGCCTTGGGGTTGGGGTAGTGACTGGCATCCCGGCATTGACATTGCCGGTGATTATGGCATGCCCATTGTCGCTACGGCCGATGGGGTGGTGACTTACAGCGGCTGGTACGGCGGTTATGGTAAAATGGTGGAGATTGACCACGGCAACGGGATTGTCACCATCTACGGCCACAACAGCCAGAATTTGGTGGAAACAGGTCAACGGGTAAAGAAAGGCGAAATTATCGCCTATATGGGTAGCACGGGCATAAGCACCGGACCGCATGTTCACTATGAAGTTCGTGTCAACGGCACCGCGGTTAATCCTGCCAATTTTTTATAGTATGAATGAGGGGAGTTAAAGGCATGTTTGGCGGCAGTAATAAAAAGGCGGCGATTGAACAGGTCGAAACGATTATTGGCAAGGAAACGTGTATTAAGGGGACGATTACGACCAAAGGCGCGGTCCGTATTGATGGCCAGTTCGAAGGCGAAATACAGTCCCTCAGTGATTTTTTGGTCGGCGAAACTGCCGTTATCCGGGCGCAAATCAAGGCGCGCAACGGAACCATCGCCGGCACGATCAACGGCAATCTTGACATTGCGGAAAAATTGGAGCTGCTATCTACAGCCCGGGTTTACGGCGATATTAAAGTTGGAACACTGATTATCGGTGAAGGCGCCGTGTTCAAGGGCGCTTGCGAAATGCGCCGCGCTGGCGAAGAAGCCGCGGCAACCAAGACCAAGTAAATAGCAAAAGATTGACAGGCATGAAAAAAGCGCCTCTGCAAACACTATAAAAAAATGCAGGAGGTGCTTTTTATGTTGCGGTTGGTTTCGGTCGAAACCGGACTGGACGACATCAAAGCACATTTAAGTACCTGCGGCTATGAAGTGGTGGACATGGCCGACTGTGTGCGTCCTGTCGAAGCCGTGGTTTATACGGGCGAGCCCGGCGCCCAAGCGGCGGCCGGCAAGTTGGCGGAAAACACGGTGATGGTCAACGCCGCCGGTCTTACGGCGGAGCAGGTGGCCAGCGTCCTGGCCGAACGCCTCGGCTAAGTCCCTGCTTCCACCTTTTAACTATTTACCGCTTACTACGCTCCGTTTCCCCGTTTACTTCATACCTCATACTTCATACCTCATACTTTATTAAAAATACGGAGGTGCAAAGGCGTGCAAGGTATCGGTGTAATCGCAGTGGAAAAAAGTCTCTCCAACCTGGTCGATATTTTGGAAAGTGAAGGCTATGAAGTAGTAGACCTGGACGAGGCCAGTCTCCATGGCGTCGATGCCATTATTGTCAGTGGCGCCGATATCAACCTTATGAACATCCAGGACACGGTAACCGAGGTGCCGGTCATCAATGCCGCCGGCAAGACGCCCGAGGAAATCGTGGCTGAACTCGAGCGCCTGTAATTAGTGCGTGAGAGCTTCGCTATCTAGCGGAGCTCTCAATCTTATGTGTGCGCCTGTGCATAATTAATTGGTTACCTGTTGGATAACTTTGGCGCAATTAACTTTTTCTTCCGCCCAGGCCGAAGGCCAAGCCGTGGGCGATAATATCGGCCATCTTGATTACCAAATTGAGGCGGGTGCTCTGCAAGACCAGGTGTTCCATGAAGCCGCCCACGTTGACGATGCCGGTTATATAAGCGTCGCCGACGGGCGGCAGTTCTTTGTTGACGGCGGCACCAGGCTTCACGGGTCCGCGGCCGAGCGAGACGCAGCCAACACTTTCCAGCCGGCCCAGGCAGGCGTCGACGGCGATGACAAAGGGGTTGGCAAAATTGACTTCGATAAACTTAATCATCGCCGGAAGGTTGGTGGCATGGACCGGATCATCAAGCGTCCCGTAAATATACGGATGGTGGTGCAGCGTCTTCAGTTTGCTGCCGGTCAGCGGGCCGAGCGCATCGCCGGTCGAGCGGTCGGTGCCGATGCACAATATGACAACTTCGCGGCCGGCGGCCTCGGCTTCCTGGACATAGCTGCTAACCGTAGCCGCAACATCATGCAGGGCGCTGGGCAGGTAAATATTGAATTTTAATTCGGAGGGCTGCTTGGGAAGGTTGAACAGGTTATTCAGCATAAATACTCCCTGACAACTTTTATTTTACTATGATTATGCGACAAAATTGGCCGTCTTATTCGTGGTGGGCGGCAGAATAAGGAAAAACAGGATAATTTGGAGAGGGGCGGCAAAGTATAGTACAATGGAAAAGGAAAAGACAGACTAGGGAGGAACATATGCAGGAAAAACTTAAACTTATTCCGGCAATTGATCGGTTGCTGGCCGAAATGTATAAAGATCCAGCTGTGGCTGAATGGCCGCGCGACCTCGTCGTCACCGCCTTACGGGAGGCGGCGGCCCAGGCGCGACAGCGCCTGCGCGCCGGCGAGGACTGCGATATTAGCGTAGCGGCCTTAATCGCTGCCGCCTGGGCGCGGCTTAAGCAGACGGGCGGCCGGAGCCTACGCAAAGTAGTCAATGCCACCGGCGTGGTGCTGCACACCAATCTGGGCCGGGCGCCCCTCAGCGCACGGGCGGCATCCGCGGTCCGGGATGTCATGGAAGGGTACTGTACGCTCGAGTACGACCTGGCCACCGGCCAGCGGGGGACCCGTTACGCCCATGTTGTCGACCGGCTTTGCGCATTGACGGGCGCCGAGGACGCCCTCGTGGTCAACAACAACGCCGCGGCAGTACTGCTCGTCCTGTCGGCCCTGGCCAGCGGACGGGAAGTTATCGTCAGCCGGGGCCAGCTGGTAGAAATCGGCGGTTCGTTTCGCATTCCCGAAGTGATGCAGCAGGGCGGGGCCATCCTGGTCGAGGTCGGCACCACCAACAAAACCCACTTGGCCGATTTTGCCAACGCGATAACCGCGAATACGGCGGCTATCTTGAAAGTCCATACCAGCAATTACCGCATTGTCGGCTTTACCGCCCAGCCGGATACGGCTAAGCTCGTCAAGCTCGCGCATTCCCGCGGCATCCCGGTTATCGAGGACCTGGGCAGCGGGACCCTTGTTCCGCTTGCCGCCGGCGGCTGGAATGAGCCCACGGTGCGCGAATCCATCGCGGCCGGTGTGGATATTGTTACCTTCAGCGGCGACAAACTGCTCGGGGCCGGCCAGGCCGGCATTATCGCCGGCCGGCGCCGGTATATCGAAATCATGAAAAAACACCCGCTGCTGCGGGCGCTCCGCATGGACAAACTATCGCTGGCCGCCCTTGAAGGTACGCTGATTGACTATACCGTCGGCGATCCGCTCCGCGACGTGCCGGTGCAGCGCATGCTGCGCTTATCCCGGGACGAGCTGGCGGAAAAAGCGGCCGCCCTGAAAGAGCGGCTGACGCCGCTTCATGCCTATGGCTGGGACATTGACCTGGTGGAAATTTCCGCCCAGGCCGGCGGGGGATCGCTGCCAGCCGTCGACCTTGCCGGGTGGGGCGTAGCCGTCCGGCCGCAAGGGCTCAGTACCGCCGCCCTGGAGCGGTACCTGCGGCAGTGGCGGGTGCCCATTGTCGCCCGCATTCAGGACGACCAAGTCGTTTTTGACGTCCGGTGTCTGACCGACGAAGACGCTGGCCTGATTTGTCAGGCCTGTCTGGAAGTGGCGAAAGGAGCGGGACAATGAAATATATCATTATCGGCACCGCCGGGCACGTTGACCACGGCAAGACGGCGCTCATCAAAGCGTTGACCGGCACGGACACCGACCGGCTCAAGGAAGAAAAACTGCGCGGCATCTCTATTGATTTGGGTTTTGCCTCCCTGCCGCTGGCTGACGATATTGTCGCCGGCGTTGTCGACGTACCGGGCCATGAACGGTTTTTAAAAAATATGTTGGCCGGAACGGGCGGCATCGATATGGCCATGCTGGTGGTGGCCGCCGACGAAGGTGTCATGCCCCAGACGCGCGAACACCTGGCCATGCTCCACCTGTACGGCATCAGCCAGGGCGTGGTAGTGCTGAATAAGATTGACAAAGTCGATGCCGAATGGCTTGACCTAGTGGCCGAGGACGTGCAAAACTTGCTCACCGGCACCTTCTTGGCCGGCGCGCCGCTGTGCCGGGTTTCGGCGGTTACGGGCGAGGGCTTGGCCGAGTTGCGGGCCGTATTAAGACAGGTTGCCGAGCGGCTGCCCGGCCGGGACAATGACGCGCCGTTTCGGCTGTGGATTGACCGCGCCTTTACCGTGAAAGGTTATGGCGTCGTCGTCACCGGTTCGGTGCTGAGCGGGACGGCGAAAACCGGCGACAGCCTTACCTTATATCCGGCGGGAATAATGGTGCGTGTGCGGGGGCTCGAATGGCACGGACAAAAGGTGGAACAAATCCATGCCGGCCAGCGGGCCGCCATCAATCTCGCCGGCGTCGACCTTGGTGCGGTGGGGCGGGGGATGTGTCTCAGCTCACCTCGCCATGGCCAGGTCAGTGACGTCTGGGACGTAAAAGTTACCTGGCACAGTGAGGTGGAAAACGGCGCCCGTATCCGGCTGCATCTTGGCACCGGTGAGTCGATCGGCCGCATCTACTTTTTCCGGGACGCACCGAAAGACTATGCCCGGCTGGTTTTGGAAAGTCCCGTGGGAGCGGGGGCCGGCGACCGGGGCATTCTGCGTCTTTATTCACCGCAGCACCTGTTGGGCGGCGTGATCGTAGTCGCTCCCAGCCTGAGCAAGCGCCAGCTCGGCCAGGCGCGCCTGGCCCGGGCCGAAGCGCTGGGCGGCGATGTGGCGAAGCTGGTGTATGCTGTGCTGGCCGATAGCGGGTTGCCCCTGGAAGCCGGGGAATTGGCGCGGCAAGCCGGGTATTTGTCGGAAAAAACGCTTGATAGAGCGCTGGCGGCGCTGGTGGCCGGTGGCCGGATTGTCCAGCAGGGCGCCTACTATCTCACCGCCGAGCAGTTCGCGACGCTGCGGGAAAAATGCCATAGTCTCCTGGCGAGCTATCATGCGGCGCAGCCCGACCGGCCCGGGATGGCGCGGGAAGTGCTGCGCCAGCAGCTTGGCCTTGACGAAAAAGCCTTTAATCACCTGGTGGAGCATTGGCAGGCAGCTGGTTTTATTGTAGCCGGGGGCGCCGAGGTGGCCCTGCCCCACCATGCCGCGCGTCACCGGGACTGGAAACAAGACCTGGCGGCCAAAGTTGACCAGGCGCTGAGCGCCTGCGGGCCGATATCCATTGATACGGCCATGTTGGCCGCGAAGCTGAATTTGCCGCCGGCTAAAGCGGAAGCAGCCATGGAACTACTGCAGCGCGAAGGGCTGTTGGTGCGCATCGGCGGCGACCTTGTCCTTTACTATAAAGTGGTGCAGCAGGCGCTCGATGCTCTCAGGCGCCATTTTGCCAGCCAGCCGACGATCACCGTCGCACAGCTGCGCGACCTTTTGCAGACCTCCAGAAAAGTGGCGCTACCGCTCATGGAGTATTTCGACTTGCAGAAATATACCATTCGTGATGGCGATGTCCGCCGTCCGGGGGCAAAGTTGCATAAATAATCAGACGATGTATACATATGCAACATATTGACAAGGAAAAATGCTGTTTTTATAATAAAAATACACAGACAGGTATCCTATAAAAATACAAAAGTATATTGGGAGAGTGCCTAGGGTTCCGCGCCAAACGGCGGACTGGACCGAGCGGCACAGGTGCAGCGTGGCGCCAGCACTACACCGTGGGTATAAAAGACCCTGGCGGAAGGTCCCGGATAACCGGTATCTTTTGCCAGGGTCTTTTCCTTGCTATATCAGAAAGTATAAGTTTTTAACCGTGAAGAACGCAGAGTACGCGAAGATAATCATACCAATAATTTGGCACCACAAGCGATGAAAAGTAAGCTTTTGAACTAATCTCTCGCGCGACAATTGTCGCGCGCGTAGCCCTTTGTGTTCTTTGCGTCCTTTGCGGTTTTTACGCTTTCCAGGGTAGAGCAAGTTACGCAAATGGTAGACGGCGCGGGCGTTCTTCGCGCCCTTCGCTTTCACTAAAGGGCGCGGTTGCGCTTTTTAGCCTGTCTGTTATATTTTGCCATGTAATGAGGTGGTGGGAGAATGCTGGGACGAGACGAACGGATACCCTCAGGGTGTGCAATTGCCGGCTTTATTAACGAGGATGGCCGGCGGGAAAACGGCGAGCGCATCCGCAAATTTATCGCCAACATGCGGGAACGCTCCAACGGCCTGGGCGGCGGGTTTGCCGCTTACGGCATCTACCCGGAGTACAAAGACTATTATGCCCTGCACATGATGTATAGTTCCCGCAAGGCGCGGACAGAAACGGAAACCTTTCTGGCAGAAAAAGTCGTGGTGGTTAAGGATGAACCCATCCCCACGCGCAAAATTCCCGAAATCGGCGATTCGCCGCTGTTGTGGCGGTATTTTGTAGAAATTCCGCCGCTGCGCCGCCGGGAAATTATTCATGAAGAGTGTTATATCACTGACATCGTGATGACGATAAACTCAACTATCGACGGCGCCTTTGTCGCCTCAAGCGGCAAGAACATGGGCGCTTTCAAGGCTGTCGGTTATCCCGAAGACGTGGCCCGCTTTTACTGTCTGGAAGAATATGAAGGCTATATGTGGACTGCCCACGGGCGGTTTCCCACCAATACGCCGGGTTGGTGGGGCGGCGCCCATCCGTTTAGCCTGCTGGACTGGTCGGTCGTGCATAATGGCGAAATATCCTCCTACGGCATCAACTACCGCTATCTGGAGGAACATGGTTATAGATGCAGTCTCATGACCGATACCGAAGTAGTGGTTTATGCGTTTGATTTATTAGTGCGCAAACACGGCCTGCCGGTGACGCTGGCGGCCAAAGTGCTGGCGGCACCGTTCTGGAAGGACATTGACAAAATAGGCGATGACGACGAACGAGAGCTCCTGCGGACGCTGCGCATCGTCTATGGCAGTCTGCTGCTCAATGGGCCTTTTTCCGTCCTGGTGGCCCGCAGCGGCGAATTGATCGCCCTTACCGACCGCATCAAGCTAAGGCCCATGGTGGCGGCGCGGCAGGGGGCGACGTTATTGGTGGCTACCGAGGAAGCGGCTATCCGCGAAGTATGCTCAAGCCCTGACCGCATCTGGATCCCGGAAGCGGGCACGCCAATCATCGGCCGTTTGAAAGGAGGCGCTACTCATGCATAAACTGCCGGCAGAGTTCAAAGTGCATATTGATGAAACTTGTGTGCGCTGCGGCCGCTGCGCGCGCGAGTGCAGCTTCGGCGCCCTTAAATTCGAGGGCCGCGTCATAGCAGACCACAAAAACTGCGTGGCCTGCCATCGCTGCGTGACCACTTGTCCGGCGGAAGCCATCACTATCACCAAGAATCCCTGCGCTTACAAGGAAAATGCCTTATGGCAGCCATACCACCTGCATAATATTTACAAACAGGCCAATACGGGCGGAAAACTACTGACTTCCACCGGCTGCGACAAACCTTATCCCGTGTACTGGGACCATATTCTTCTCGACGCTTGCCAGGTAACCAATCCGTCCATCGACCCGTTGCGCGAACCGATGGAGCTCAGGACGTATTTGGGCGGACGGCCCGATCGGGTAAGGCTGGCGACCGACGGGGGAAAAGTGCGGCTGGTCGAGCCGCTGCCGCCGCAAATCCGCCTGGAAACGCCCATAACTTTTGGCGCCATGTCCTATGGGGCGATCAGCCTCAATGCCCATAAGGCCCTCGCTGCTGCCGCCAAACAGAGCGGCACGCTGATGAACTGCGGCGAAGGCGGCCTGCACCGCGACCTTTACGCCTATGGCGAGCATATCATCACCCAGTGCGCTTCCGGCCGTTTCGGGCTTCATGCCGACTATCTCAATGCCGGGGCGGTTATTGAAATCAAAATCGGCCAAGGCGCCAAGCCAGGCATCGGCGGCCATCTGCCGGGAGAAAAGGTAAGCGCCGCGATCAGCGAGACCCGCATGATTCCAGAACAGTCCGACGCCCTGTCGCCGGCGCCGCACCATGACATTTATTCCATTGAAGACTTGCGGCAGCTAATCTTTGCCATCAAGGAAGCTACCCATTACCGAAAACCGGTGGCGGTCAAAGTTTCGGCCGTCCACAACATTGCCGCCATTGCGTCCGGTATTGTCCGCGCCGGCGCCGACATCATTTCCATCGACGGGTTCCGCGGCGGCACCGGGGCGGCCCCGACCATGATCCGTGACAATGTCGGCATCCCGATCGAGATTGCGCTAGCCGTTGTTGACGAACGCCTACGGCGCGAGGGCATCAGAAATCGGGCTTCGATCATCGTGGCCGGCGGCATCCGTAACAGTGCCGATGTGGTTAAGGCCATCGCCCTTGGCGCCGACGCCGTGGCGATCGGCACGGCAGCCTTGGTCGCCCTTGGTTGTCATGTGTGCCAGCGCTGTCATACGGGCAAGTGCGCCTGGGGCATCGCTACTCAGCGCGACGACCTGGTCAGCCGCTTGGATCCAGAGATTGGCGCCAAGATGCTGACCAACCTGCTTAGAGCCTGGAGCTTGGAAATTAAGGAAATGCTCGGCGCTCTTGGGGTCAACGCCCTGGAATCGCTGCGCGGCAGCCGGGAACGCCTGCGCGGCGTGGGCCTTGATGCCCAGACGCTCGACATTCTTGGTATAAAACCGGTGGGGAGGTAATAGCTATGAACATAAGGGTGGTGGATGCGCATAAGTTGGGTTATCGGGAACTGAATAACGAGATTCGCGCCGCGGTGGCAGCCGGCGCCACTACGATAAAGGTGGAGGGCGCCTGTGGCCAGCGCTACATCGGCACCGGCGTGAACGCACCGGTAAATATCGAGATTTACGGCACGCCGGGCTCGGATTTGGCCGCTTTTGGCAACGGGCCGCGCATCACCGTCTACGGCAACGGCCAGGAAGCGGTGGGTAATACACTCAATGCCGGGGAAATCGTAATCCACGGTCATGTCAATGATGTCCTGGGTGTTTCGATGCGGGGCGGGCGCATTTTCATTCGCGATTATGTCGGTTACCGCGCCGGCATTCACATGAAAGCCTACCGGGAGATGAAGCCGGTCATCGTCATTGGCGGCGCCGCCCAACATTTTCTCGGCGAATATATGGCCGGCGGCGTCATCCTTGTTCTGGGCCTGGGGGCAAAGGATCGCCCGCCGGTCGGCGATTATGTCGGGACAGGTATGCACGGCGGGGTTATTTATATCCGGGGCCGCGTTGATAGCGACTGCCTGGGTAAGGAAGTGAGCGTTCTGCCGCTGACCGATGCCGACTGGGATACCATCCGGAATTTGGTAGAGGACTATTGCCGCTATTTTGGCGGCGATACACAGGCCATACTGGATGCGCCGTTCGTGAAGCTTGCGCCGGTGACCCACCGCCCGTACGGGCTGTTGTACGTGCCCTAAATTTAAATTGACGGCGGGTGTATAACGTCCCGCCCCGGCGAACATAATAAAATTTTACACTATTACACTTGACATGCCGCAAAGAGTCCTCGTATAATTATTCACGGGGAACAAATATCTGCGAGGAGTGTACCTTAGGGTTCCGCGCCGGTAGCGGCGGGCAGGTCCGAGCGGTACAAGTGCCGGCGCCGAAGACCAGGCATACACCGTGGGTAGAAAAGACCCTAGCGGAAAATCCTCCTGGAGCAGGAGTTTTTCTGCCGGGGTTTTTCCTTTATGAATATGAGCAGTTGTAAGCAGCGTAGCACCGGCCAAGGCGCAAAAGGAGGCGGTGGCAGACCTGACCTGGGCGAACGCAAAATTGCGGACTAATGTTAATAATTTTAATGACTTACGACGAGGAGGATTGCAAACGTGAAGAAGAAATGGCTGTCCTTTACGGGGCTGGCGGTGGCGCTGACGATGGTTGCCGGTCTTGTCGCCGGCTGCGGCGGCTCGTCCACGACCAGCAGTGATGCAAAAGAAATAAAGGTTGGCGGTAACCTTGAACTCACCGGTGGGGTCGCTACTTTTGGCAACTCCGTGGCCAACGGTGTAAAACTGGCGTTTAAGGAAGTAAATGCCGCCGGCGGCGTGCTTGGTAAACAACTGGTTTTCATCGCGGCCGACAATAAGTCGGAACCGTCCGAGTCGACCAATGCCATTACCAAACTGATCACCAAAGATAAAGTGGTCGCGGTTATCGGCGCGGTCGCCAGCACTAACACCCTGGCAGCGGTCCAGGTCGCTCAGGATAACAAGATCCCGCTGATTACACCAACTTCCACCAACCCGCGCGTGACGGTGGAAAACGGTAAGGTGCGCGAATGGGTCTTCCGGTCCTGCTTCATTGATCCCTTCCAAGGCTCGGTCATGGCCAACTTTGCTAGCAAGTCGCTTAATGCCAAGACAGCCGCGATTTATACCGATAACAGTTCGGACTATTCCAAAGGTTTGACGGAAGTGTTTGAGCAGACCTTTACCAAAAACGGCGGCAAAATAGTGGCCAAAGAAGCCTTCCTGCAAAAAGACCAGGACTTTAAAGCAGCCCTAACCAAGATTAAAGCCGCTAACCCGGATGTTATCTTTATCCCGGCGTACTATGAAGAAGTGGGCAAAATCGTGAAACAGGCCCGTGAACTGGGCATTACCGTACCGCTTCTGGGCGCGGACGGCTGGGATTCGCCTAAACTTGTCGAAATCGCCGGCGCCGCTGCCCTCAACAACGTCTACTTCAGCAACCATTACTCGCCGGAAGACAAAGACCCGCGCGTCGTGAAGTTCGTTGAAGCGTACAAGAAAGAATACGGCCAAGTGCCGGACGCCTTGGCGGCGCTCGGTTATGACGCCGCCATGCTCCTCGTCGACGCCATTAAGCGGGCCGGCAGCGCTGAACCCGCTAAAATAAAAGACGCGTTGGCGCAGACCAAAAACTTGCAGCTGGTATCCGGCGTGATTTCGCTTGACGCCAACCATAATCCGGTTAAGAGCGCGGCCATTATTGAACTGAAAGACGGGAAACAAATCTTCAAGGAAAAAATCAATCCTTAAGGGTGAGAAAATAACATAATCAAGCAGGAAAAAGCCTAAAACTGACGAATAAAGAAGCTCATACGGAAAATTTAACAAAACAACAAGAACATTAAATGCCAATTCAAACGAAAGACCACATAACCAATGGGGGTTAGGGGGGAGCCTAATCCCTATTCTTATGAAAAATTGTCATTTGCGGATGTTACAATTGGCGGGGTGTACCTTGGATACGTTTAACTACCGGATTTATGAGGAGGGGAGCACATGGAATTCAGCTCATTTTCCCAGCAACTTGGCCAGCAGCTTATTAACGGTATCTCCCTCGGCAGCATTTATGCCTTAATTGCTTTGGGCTACACCATGGTGTATGGTATCATCCGCCTGATTAACTTTGCTCATGGCGATATTTATATGCTGGGCGCTTATGCCGGTTTTTTTGCTACGACCGTATTTAAATGGCCGTTTATCCCGTCATTGGTTTTTGCCATGGCTGTTGCTGCCGCGGCCGGTATCATCATCGAGCGGGCTGCTTACCGTCCGCTGCGCCATGCACCGAAAATCGCCGTACTTATTACGGCCATCGGTATATCGCTACTGTTAGAGTACGGCGGCATCTTACTGGTGACGCCGCAGCCACGCACCTTCCCGGCCGTTTTCCCGGCCGAGCTGTATCATTTTGGTGGGCTGGTGGTCAATAACCAGCAGATCGTTATCCTTACCGTTTCGTTAATTCTAATGGTCGTACTGACCTATGTCGTTAACCGCACCAAAGTGGGCAAGGCCATGCGGGCGGTATCTTACGATACCGATGCGGCGCGCCTGATGGGTATCGACGTGGATCGCATCATTTCGGTGACCTTTGCCATTGGTTCTAGTTTGGCTGCCGCCGCCGGCGTGCTGGTAGGGGTGTATTATAACTCGATCGACCCGCTGATGGGTATCATGCCTGGTCTTAAAGCTTTCGTGGCCGCCGTGCTGGGCGGTATCGGCATTATTCCCGGGGCAATGTTAGGCGGAATTATTATGGGCATCATCGAAGCGTTGGTTAGTGGCTTCATTTCCTCCACTTTCCGCGATGCCGCAGCCTTTGCCATTCTGATCATTATTCTGCTCTTTAAACCGTCCGGCCTTTTAGGCAAAAATGTGCGCGAGAAAGTGTAGGTGAGAGAGATGACCATACTAGGTATGAACGCAAAAAGAAAGACCGATCTTGTCAGCCTCGCGGCGTGCCTAGGCCTTTATGCGGCCGTGCAGGCCATGATCGAGTTTGACATCATCGGTTCTTTCTGGTTGCTCAATATTATTCTTATCTGCATCAACATTATTCTCGCCGTCAGTCTCAACCTCATCAACGGCTTTACCGGCCAGTTCTCGATCGGACACGCCGGCTTTATGGCCGTTGGCGCCTACCTGAGCGCCGTGCTTACCGTCAAGTTCCAGGTTCCGTTTATTCTCGCCATTCTGGCCGGTGCCGTGGCCGCCGGGGTGCTCGGATTTGTCATCGGCCTGCCGACCCTCAGGCTGAGCGGCGACTATCTGGCAATTGCCACCCTGGGTCTGGGGGAAATCATCCGCATCACCATTTTGAACATTCCCTATGTGGGCGGCGCCTCGGGCTTCATGGGCATCCCCCGTTATACCAGTTTTACCTGGGTGTTTTGGGCCATGGTATTCACTGTTTTTGTGATCAAAAATTTAATCAATTCCAGCCACGGCCGGGCGTGCATTTCCATTCGCGAAAACGAAATTGCTGCCGAAGCCATGGGGGTTGACACCACGCGGTACAAGGTGCTGGCGTTTACGATCGGCGCGGCTTTTGCCGGCATTGCCGGCGCCCTCTTTTCCCACTACTTTTATATCGCCCATCCGGCATCGTTTACCTTCATGAAATCCTTTGATATCTTGACCATGGTGGTTCTCGGCGGTCTCGGCAGCCTTACCGGCTCCATTACCGCCGCCATATTGCTTACCTTTGTCTCGGCCGCGCTGGCCGGCTATCCCGAGTGGCGGATGGTTATTTACTCGCTGCTCCTCATCGCCCTGATGCTTTATCGGCCGCAGGGGCTGTTCGGCAACAAGGAACTCAGTCTTAAGGTATTTGGCAAACTGCGGGGAGGTGGCGTCCGTGGCACTGCTCAAGACAACTAAACTGACCAAAGTATTTGGCGGCCTGCGCGCCGTCTCCAACGTCAACCTCGAAATCCATCCCGGTGAGCTGGTTGGACTTATCGGCCCTAATGGCGCCGGCAAAACGACGGTGTTTAACCTGCTCACCGGCGTTTACGAGCCGACCGAGGGGGAAATCGAATTTGACGGCAAAAGCGTGGTGGGCCTGCGCCCCTTCCAGATAACCCAACGCGGTATTGCCCGCACCTTTCAGAATATCCGCCTGTTTGCCGACCTTACGGTGCTGGACAACGTAAAAATCGCCTATCACTTCCATGTGCGCTACGGCCTGGTCGAGTCCATCCTGCGCCTGGGGCGCTACTGGCAGGAAGAAGCGGAAATCGAGGCCAAGGCGCTTCGGTTTCTCGAAATTTTTCAACTGGCTGATAAAAAAGATGAAATTGCCAAAAATCTCTCCTACGGCGAGCAGCGCCGTCTCGAGATTGCCCGGGCGCTGGCCGCCCAACCAAAACTGCTGCTCTTAGACGAGCCGGCGGCCGGCATGAACCCCCAGGAAACTCAGCAGCTTATGGAAATGATCCGCTGGATTCGCCGCCAGTTTAACTTGACCATTCTGCTGATTGAACACGACATGAGCTTGGTCATGGGGGTGTGCGAGCGCATCTATGTGCTCGATTACGGCAGCGTTATCGCTCATGGCACACCCCAGGAAATAAAGACCAACCCGCGAGTCATCGAGGCTTACCTCGGCGAGGAGGTGCACTGATGCTCAAGCTCGATAATATCAGCGTATACTATGGCGCCATCCATGCCTTAAAAGGTATAAGCGTCGAAGTTAAAGAAGGCGAAATCGTCACTCTTATCGGTGCCAACGGCGCGGGCAAAAGCACTACCCTGCGGACCATTTCGGGCCTGCTTAAGCCTAGGGCGGGGCAAATCCTGTTTGAAGGCAAGAATATTGCCGGCCTGCCGGCCCAGGACATCGTCAAAATGGGTATTTCTCAAGTGCCGGAAGGCCGCCGCATTTTTGCCAATATGACGGTGCTGGAAAACCTGGAACTGGGCGCTTATACTCGCAAAGACAGCGCCGGCATTGCCGCCGACCTGGAGAAGGTGTTTGCCCGTTTTCCTCGCCTGGCCGAGCGGCGCAGCCAGATTGCCGGTACCCTGTCCGGCGGCGAGCAGCAGATGCTGGCCATTGGTCGTGCCCTGATGAGCCGGCCGCGCCTCTTATTGTTAGACGAGCCGTCCATGGGTTTGGCGCCTCTGTTGGTTAAGGAAATATTCGCGATTATTAAGGAAATAAATGCAAGTGGCACTACCATTCTGCTTGTCGAGCAGAACGCCCATATGGCCCTGTCCATTGCCCACCAGGCCTATGTCCTGGAAACCGGCCGCATTACCTTGGCCGGCAAGGCCGCCGATTTGGCGCAAAGCGAGGCGGTGCGCAAGGCCTATCTGGGCGGCTAGCAGGGCCGAATTGGCAAGCATATTTCGATAGATGAAAGGAGCGTGCAGTGTATGTTTGTGGCCAAACGGATGACTCCCAATCCCGTTACCATCAGCCCTACGGCGACGGTGGCCGATGCCTCCGAACTGATGCGGACCCATAAGTTTCGCCGTTTGCCGGTGGTGGATAAGGGGCGGCTGGTAGGTATTGTCACCGACCGCGACCTGCGGGAAGTCTCTCCCTCGCCGGCGACAACGCTCTCTATCTTTGAACTCAATTACCTGCTCGCCAAGATGCAGGTCAAAGAGGTAATGCGCACCAATGTTATTACCATTCGGGACGATGCCACGATTGAAGAAGCAGCCCTGCTAATGTATAACAACAAAATCGGCGGCCTGGTGGTGGTAAACGCGGCCGGCGCGGTGGTGGGCATTATCACCGAAACCGATATTTTTAAGACCTTTGTTGATGTTATGGGGCTACCGGAAGGAAAAACTCGCCTGACCATCAACGCAACCGACACGGTCGGGGTGATCCATGACATTACCGAAGTGTTCAAAGAACTGGGCATTAACATTGGCAGCCTGGCCTGTTATAAAAATGGCGACGACAAGGCCGAGATCGTCATCCGTGCCGATGTGCGCGATGTGACCGAACTTGCCGCTCGCCTGGAGAAGCTGGGCTTTAAAGTAGCCCATGTGGCAAAAATTGGCTGAGAACTTCTAGCGCTTCGGTCTTTACACATTTCCTCCGCCGTGTTAATATAATACAACAGGAACAGGCGGCTGCCGCGAGGCAGTGCAGCCGGGCGTTTGCAGCAGAAAGGCTCTGCGGGACCTGCACCTTAAGGGGGGCAGGTCTTTTTATTTTAACCGCAAAGATAATCATGCCCATAAATTGACACCATAAAGTAGGAAAACCGTTATTCAACCGCGGAGAACGCAGAGAGCGCGATATCCATCGCGCTAAAAAATAATTTTTCTCCGTGTCCTCTGCGGTTAAATACTAACTTAATCCTTTGTGGTTGATAGGTTGATAATAGACGGGTCTTTTGTGGAGGGAATGACGTGGGAAATGCGGAAGCGCTTAAACAGCGCACGGCGCGGCTGTCGGTAATTTCTAATACGCTCTTAGTGCTCCTGAAACTAGTCGTAGGTTTCTATAGCGGCGCGGTCAGCATTATTTCTGAGGCCGCCCACTCGGGGGTTGACCTCTTAGCCGCCCTTATTGCCTATTACGCCGTCCGCAAGTCGAGCCAGCCGCCTGATGCGCAGCATGCCTACGGGCATGGCAAATTCGAAAACTTGTCGGCGGCGGCCGAGGCCTTTCTCATTGTGTTGGCCGCAATCTGGATTATGTATGAGGCGGTGGAAAAGCTCACCGCCGGCCACGCGCCGGCCTATCTGGAATACGGCATCGCCATCATGCTGGTTTCGATTGGCGTCAACTATGTCGTGGCGACGCGGCTGATGAAGGTGGCGCAGGCGACTGGCTCCCAGGCACTGGAGGCTGATGCCATCCACCTTAAGGCCGATATCTGGACGTCGGCCGGGGTGCTCGGCGGCCTGGCGGTTATAAAAGTGACCGGTTTTAATTGGCTAGACCCGGCAATTGCCTTGGTTGTCGCCGTGATTGTCCTCAAAGCAGGCTACACCATGACGAAAAAGAGTTTGAACGAGCTGACCGATGTCAGTTTGCCGCCGGAGGAAGAAGAACTCATTGGCAATATTTTGGCCAGCCATCCCGGCGTCATTGCCTTTCACCGCCTGCGTACCCGCCGGTCGGGCTGTATGCGCCATATTGACGTCCACCTGGTGTTGCACAAAGACATGCATCTGGAGCAGGCCCATGCCGTGTGCGACGAAATTGAAGCGGCCATTAGAAATGTCTTTGGCTCGTGCGATGTCGTCATTCATCTCGAGCCGTACGGCTATCATGAAGAGTATGGCGCCTGACTGCGGCGGGCCTGGTCATAAGCCAAATTGCGTTTATACAGCAAAAACCCCCTGGGGAGATTAGCGGTGGTCTACCCAGGGGGTTTTGCCGTGGTTATTTTGCCAGCTTCAAATGCTCAATTTCGGCTTCATGCCGAATAGAACGGGCGGTCAACTAATTGCTGTTTTAGCAGCTCTTCCATATTTCACCCGCTTCTTATGTATTTAGCCGTTTTAGTCCTTATATTTATAATAGCACATTGCTGAGCGTTTGTCCGGTTAATTGGCTAAGTTAGGACTAACCCTCTTAGGCGGTACAGGACGATGATGTCCAAAATCTCTTGGTAATCGGACGGGAGGGCATAGCGGTCAAAACTGTTAATGACCGCGGTTTGGATTAAAAGCGGGTTAGCCGGGAAGATAAGACCGGCGGCGGGCGAGCCAAGCGCCGCCAGGTTTTGGATCAAAAAAACTTCCACGATATCGTGAATGTCGGCTGGAAGGGCCATCGGTTTTCTCCTTTTCGCAGCAGCTTTTATGAAGCGGCGTTACCGCTTTTTCGGCTTGTCGCCAGAATGCAAGTTGAGCAAATGGCGGGGGCGCAGGCGGCTTTTCGTCGGCTCGGGATCAGGCACGGTGTTAGCTGCCGGCTGCGTTTGGTGGGGAGCGGCTTTCGCAGCCGGCGCCGGCTCACGCGGCGAGAGCTGCTGTTCTTTGATGGTGCCGCCGGCAATCTCTTCAGTAAATACTACCTCGGCAATATCGCTGTTTGGCGGCGCTGCCGCCGGCGGCTTTGATGCCGATGGCTTCGGCGTGGGGGTGGGATAAACAACCGGATTATAAGGCAGGCAAGGTCCGTCCTGGCAATATTGCTGTAACACCCGGCGCACCGCTTCCAAAATGACGACCTGTTCTGCCGTGCAGTGGGGCGTAGCGGTGGCGGAATCGCGTGTGGCGAGCAGGCGGAAAAGGTCGACCGGCGCGCACGAGACGGTAAGGAACTGAGCGCTAAAGGCAATTTTACAGCATAAGAGTTCAATCAGAATGTCAATCAGGGTGCCGGTATTGTCATAGCGCCGGACGGCCCGTTCGAAAACATCGGGGCAGACGCCGCTCGTGCGGCGGATTTCCTCGGCGGCGCCGACCAGCAGCCGGTAGGAGCTAACAAGCGAATTAAAATTGGGAACAATAGCATTGACGTCCGCTAAAATTAAATCAATAATCGACGATGGGGGGGTTTGGCTGGCGCTGCTCATCTTCTTCGCCTCGCTTGCCGTATAATGCTGTATCATTATATGCGTAACTTGCCGGTTTGGCGAAACGTAGCAAAAAGGATTTTACCGGGCGAAGTATAAATAAAATATATAAGAAAGCATAGTTATATTTATATATCTACCCTGGAAAGTGGCAATCGGAAAGTAGAAAGTGGAAAGTAGAAAGTAGAAAGTGGAAAGTGGAAAATTGGTAAAATTGGTTTTCATTTCACGCGAAAGGATGATTGCTTATGGCAAAAGCCGACCGCATAATGCTCACCCATTATACCAAAAGCGGCGGCTGAGCGGCCAAAATCGGGCCGGGAGCCCTGGCGCAGGTTCTGCGTCAACTGTCGCCGCCGGATGACCCGCGGCTACTTGTCGGCGTCGATACGGCTGATGACGCCGGTGTCTATAAATTAAGCGACGATATTGCCCTTATTCAAACCATTGACTTTTTCACCCCCATTGTCGACGATCCGTATACCTTCGGCCAAATTGCCGCCGCCAACGCCCTGAGCGATGTGTATGCCATGGGCGGCCGACCGCTGACGGCGATGAACATTGTCGCGTTTCCGACGTGTTCCTTGCCGCCGGAAGTGTTGCTTTCCATCCTCCAGGGCGGTCAGGACAAGGTGCGTGAGGCCGGGGCCGTTATTGTCGGCGGGCATACCGTCGATGATGCCGAGCCCAAATACGGTCTCAGCGTTACCGGCATTGCCCGTCCTGACCGGATTTTGACCAATGCCGGCGCGAAAGCGGGAGATCTTTTAATCCTGACCAAACCGCTGGGGACGGGGGTGCTCGCCACGGCGGCCAAGGCCGATATGTTTGCCGAAGGGGTACGGGCGGCGACGGAAAGCATGGCCGCCCTCAACCGCTACGCCGCGGAGGCGGCGACAAGGTACTCGGTAAACGCCTGCACCGACATCACCGGTTTTGGCTTGCTCGGCCACCTCTATGAGCTGGCCAGCGCCAGCCGGGTGCAGGTCACGGTCCACAGCGCCGCCCTGCCGCTTTTGCCTGAGGCGGCGGCCGCGGCGGCGATGGGGTTTGTGCCGGCCGGGGCCTATGCCAACCGTGATTATCTTAAAACCGTGACGTTTGCTGATGCAGTGCCGGAAAACATACGCGATCTCTGTTTTGACCCGCAGACATCAGGCGGGCTGCTCTTCAGCCTGCCGGCGGCGCCCGCCCAGGAGCTGCTGGCCGCGCTCCACGAACGCGGCCTGGCCCATGCGGCCATCATCGGCGAAGTAACCAAGGAAGGAAGTGGCGAAATCTATGTCGATTAGTGTTGATGCGCGGGGGCTGGCTTGTCCCCAGCCGGTAATTGCCACCAAAAAGGCGCTTGACAGTATCGAGCAGGGGATAGTTACCACCATTGTGGATAACGCCGTCGCCAAAGAAAACGTGATTAAGTTCGCCACGGCGAACGGCTACGGTGTCCGGGTAGAAGAAAAAGACGGCCATTATTATCTTGCGATTACCAAAGGGCAGGGGACTCAGGCTGCCGGACCGGCCTCGTCCCCGTCCCCGGCGGCTGCCGCGGCAGGCGGCCCGGTGTATCTTTTGACCAACGCCGCACTTGGCCATGGCAGCAGCGAGCTGGGCGATGTGCTGATGAAGTCTTTTCTGTTTACCCTTACGGAGAAAGAGCCGCTGCCGCGGGCGGTGCTGCTGATTAACAGCGCCGTCCGGCTCGCCGTCGAAGGTTCGCCGGTGCTGGACCACCTGCGGACGTTGGCGGCGAAAGGTGTAACCGTGCGGGCTTGCGGCACCTGTCTCGACTATTTCGGCCTGAAGGAAAAACTGGCTGTCGGCGAAGTCACCAATATGTATACAATAGTGGACGAAATCACGTCCCACCGGGCAATTACCTTGTAGGCGGTGAATAACTACGTTTAGCGAATATGACCGGTTAATCACCTTTGATTCCGTACACCATGCCCTCCGGGCCGAAAAAGTTCTCACCGCGGCCGGCATCGCGGCCGCGGCGGCACCGACGCCGCGGGAAGTATCGCTAAGCTGCGGCCAGTGCTTGCTGTTTGCCGCCGCCGACGAAGCGGCCGTGTTGGCGACGCTGGCCGCCGCCAAGGTGCGGTGGTCGCGGCTATTCAGTCGCGACGCCGGCCGGAGGGTGTATGAGCTGCTGCACGAATACAAGTCGTCGGTAGCAGGAGGTAGCCTGTGAGCGATTTTTTATCATCGGCCTTTTGGCTGCAAATGGGCGGCAAAGTCATGCGGATTGCAGCCATCATTTTTACCGTCAGCCTAACTGTGCGCTTTGCCCGCGTTGTTATCGACCGGTTCTTTTTGGCCCAGGCGGGGCTCAAGTCGTTTAACGTGGATGAAAAGCGGGCGCGCACGCTGAGCGGCCTGGTTCAGAGCATTGCCCGCTACAGCCTTTACTTTATCGCCATCGTTCTGGTGCTGCAGGAATTCAGTATTGACACCACCTCGCTGATTGCCGGCGCCGGTATCGTGGGCTTGGCCCTCGGCGTGGGCGCCCAAAGCCTGATACGGGACTTTATGACCGGGTTTTTTATCATTCTCGAAGACCAGTACGCTATTGGTGATTATATCGAAATTGGTAACATCGCCGGCACGGTGGAGGAGATGGGCTTCCGGGTAACGAAACTGCGGGACGGCAACGGCGTGCTGCACATTATTCCCAACGGCCAAGTTTCCCGGGTAAGCAATCACACGCGAGGGACGATGCAAGCCGCCGTTAATGTGCCGGTGTCATATGAGGCCGACCTCGCCCAGGTGATGGCGCTGCTCAATCAGGCCTGCACCGAGGTTGCCGCCAAGCTGCCGGAGGTAATTGAGGGGCCCAAAGTGGTAGGGGTGGTTGACCTGCGCACCTATGACCTTGTTATTCGCCTGGTGGCCAAAACGGTACCGCTCGAACAAGTGAAAGTGGAAGCGGCGCTCAGGCAGCGCATCAAGGAGCTCTTTGACGCCGCCCAGGTGCCGCCGCCGGCGGCGCCTGCCATCCGTGACCTGGCAGAGCAGGGGGGAAAATGATGATTGTCCGTTATCAGGTCGGCGATATTGTGAAAATGAAAAAAGCGCATCCGTGCGGCTCAGACCGCTGGGAAGTCCTGCGGACCGGCATCGACTTTCGCATCAAGTGCCTGGGCTGCGGCCGGCAGGTCATGCTGCCCCGGCCCAAATTTGAAAAAGCCGTAAAAGCGATTATCCAGCCGGCGGCAGGCGGAGAAAGTTCATGCCCGACATCGTCGTAATCGCTACCCATGGCGAGTGGGCCAGTCTTACCCGCCAGCTGGCCGCCGGCGACAGTGCCGTAAGCGTTGTCCAGGCCCGGTTAGCCGCCGGGGTGGCCGCCGCCCGGCAGGCCGTGGCCGAAGGGGCGAGGGTGCTGATTAGCCGCGGCGTAACCTGCGGTATGATTGCCGCTGCCCTGCCCCAGGTACCGCTGGTGGAGGTAAAGTTTACCGGTTTCGATCTTTTGCGGGCATTGCTCGAAGCGCAGGCGGCCGGCGGGCCGGTGGCTATCGTCGACCGGCAGGAAGTGCTGGCCGGGCTGGCGGCAATTGAAGAAATTCTTGGCGTGCCCGATAAAGCCCGGAAGATTGCCATTGACGACTACCGGCAGTACCGGGCCGGGGTCGATCAGGCGGTTCGGGCGGGAGCGGCCTGTATTATCGGTAACCAGGCAGTGGTCGACGAAGCCGAAGCCTATGGCCTGCGCGGCATCCTGCTGCGGTCCGGGCCGGAGGGCATCCGCCACGCCCTGGAGCTGTCCCGGCAGATGCTCACTATCCAGCGAATGGAAGAGGCCAACGCCCGCCGGATTGAGACGATTATTAATTCGGTCGATTATGGCATTATCGCCGTCGACAACGCCGGGGCGGTGACGGCGCTTAACCGGGAAGCCCGCCGCCTGCTCGCGCTGGCGCACGGCGCTCCGGATAACCACCCTTTGCTGGTCAAGTTGCGCCGCCATGGCCAGCTGGGCGAGCGGCTTACCGGGTCGGTCGAGCGTCTGGAGGACGGGCGCGAATTGGTAATTAATTACTTGCCGATCACCATCGGCGGCGAAACGGCCGGAGCGGTGGCCACGCTGCAGGAACTGCGCCAGTTCCAGGACATCGAACGGCGGACGCGGCAGGAGCTGGCCCGGCGGGGCCGCCTGGCGCGCCATACCTTTTTGGAACTGGAGGAAACTGCCGCGCCGGCAATGCGGGCGGTTATCGACGAGGCCCGCCGCTTTGCGGCCGTCGATGCCACGATCCTTATTCAGGGGGAAACCGGCGTCGGCAAGGAATATTTCGCCCATGCCATTCATGCGGCCAGCCCGCGCCGGTACGGCCCGTTCGTGGCCGTCAACTGCGCGGCCATCCCGGCGACGGTGCTGGAAAGCGAGCTCTTCGGCTATGCCGAGGGAGCCTTCACCGGCGCGAAAAAAGGCGGCAAAGTCGGGCTTTTCGAACAAGCCCACGGCGGTACGATTTTTCTGGACGAAATCGGTGAAATGGCGGAAGAACTGCAGGCCAGGCTGCTGCGGGTGCTGCAGGAGCATGAAATATACCGTATCGGCGACGACCGCGTTATTCCTGTCGATATCCGGGTCATCGCCGCTACCAACCGTGATCTCCGGGCGATGGTCGCGGCCGGCCGCTTCCGCGAAGATTTATATTACCGCCTCGACGTGCTGGCCCTGGAAGTGCCGCCACTCAGAGCCCGCAAGCAGGACATCCCGCTCTTTGTCCGCAAATTCATCGACGAATTTAACCATAAATACCGCCGTGCTGTCCAGGGGATTGACGACGAGGGGCTGGCGCTCTTGGCTGCCTATGACTGGCCGGGCAATGTTCGCGAGTTGCATAATGTCGTTGACCGGTTGATGGCGCTGGCGGCCGGTCCGGTAATTACCGCGACTGAGGTGCGGCAATGTCTCGAGCGTCGCCTGCGTTCTTCCGACCGGCCGGCTGCGCCGGGGATGAAGGCGGCCGAGGCGGCCGCCATCCGGGACGCCCTGGCCCGTGCCAACGGCAATAAACAACAGGCCGCCCGCTTGCTCGGCATTGGCCGGTCGACCTTATGGCGCAAACTGCGCGAACTGGGAATAGCGGACGACATTTCAAAATGAACAGCATCGTTTCAAAATGAAACGATGCTGTTTTCGTGTTGTCCACTCGGACTACGGCTGTTCTCACCGGAGTTGCCCGCCCATGCTGCCTACTAAGAGGAAAGTTGGGTGGTTTGAAAAGTTGGTATGAAATTTGCATAGGAAGGGTGGCAAAGGTACTAAATATAGCGATGGTGAAAAGGAGTGGACGTCATGAAAATAGCGATTGTCGGCAGCGGCAAAGTGGGTGCGGCGATTGGCTATACGGCCATGCTGAAAGGGCTGGCGCACGAAATCGTGATGGTTGACGCCGCCCGGGACAAAGCCCACGGTGAAGCTCTCGACATGCTCCAGTGCCTGGCCTTTGCGCCGCCGGCGCGGATCCGCCATGGGGAGATGGCGGACACGGCCGGTGCGGACATTGTTGTCATTACCGCCGGCATCCCCCGCAAAGCCGATGAGCCGCGGGTGCTGCTCCTGTCCCGCAACGCCGCCCTCATTGCCGACCTGGTGCGCCAAGCTGTTCATTATAGTCCCAATTGCATTATTTTTATGGTAACCAATCCGCTGGATGTTATGACCCAATTGGCCTATCAGGTATCTGGCTTACCGGCAAACCGCGTTATTGGTATGGGCACGGTGCTGGATACCGCCCGCTACCGCTCCTACCTGGCGGTTGCGTTCGACGCCGACGCGCGGGACATTGATGCATATGTAGTGGGCGAACATGGCGAAACGATGGTGTGCCTCACTTCCCAGATTACGGTGCGCGGCGTGCCCCTTACCGCTCTGCCGGGTTACGACCAGGCCAAACTGGCCCCAATTATTGAAAATGTTGTACAGGCGTCCAGTCAGGTAATCGCTCTGAAAGGCGGCACCGTTTTTGCCCCAGCCACGGCGGCTTGCGCCGTTCTCGAGGCCATTGTCCGCGACAGCCGGGCCGTGCTGCCGGTCTGCACCTACAATCCGCAGTACGGGGTGGCGTTAAGCCTGCCTACCATTGTCGGCCGCGGCGGCGCCGGTCCGGTTCTGCCCCTCGCGCTGACGGCGGCGGAGCAGGAGCAGCTGGCGGCATCGGTAGCCAATATCAAAAAATATGTTAAGGAAATGGAACAGCTCCTGTAAAAAGTGCGAAAATTCTTCCCTGTTGACGCCGGCTGCTGCTGCCGCTTATAATTTAACCAGAATAATTTAACAGACAGGATACAGGACTGGCGGATTAGTGGAAGCAACCACGTGGACTGTATCCGAAGAAAAGCCGACCGCCTGGGCAAAAATTAGCCCAGGCGGTATTTATTTTTGGGGGTAAATGTATGAGGTATGAAGTATGAGGTATGAGGTATGAGGTATGAGGTAAAGGGAAAGAGGTAGGAGGAGTGATAGCAATGGCAGTGAATGCATGGCAGGGGTTTCGACCTGGACGGTGGACAGAAACGATTGATGTACGCGATTTTATTCAGCAAAACTATACACCTTACACCGGGGATGGCGCTTTTCTCGTCGGGCCTACTGCGCGGACGGCCGCATTGTGGGACAAATGCTGCCGCCTGCTGGCCGCAGAACGGGCCGCTGGCGGCGTGCTCGCCGTCGATACCGGGAAGGTTTCCACCATCACGGCCCATGCGCCGGGATATATTGACCGTGATCTGGAAATAATCGTTGGCTTGCAGACCGATGAGCCGCTTAAGCGCGGCGTCATCGTAAACGGCGGCATCCGGATGGCCGAACAGGCCTGCGAAGCCTATGGCTACCGGCTTGATCCGGCCATATCCGCAATCTATCATGAGCATCGCGTTACCCATAACACCGCCGTCTTCCGCGCTTATACCGAGGAAATGAAGCTGGCGCGGCGGGTGGGGATTATCACCGGCCTGCCTGATGCCTATGGGCGGGGCCGCATCATCGGCGACTACCGGCGGGTAGCCCTGTACGGCACGGATCGCCTGATCGCCGCCAAGCAAGCTGACCTTGGCCGGCTGGCCGCCGTGCCGATGACGGAAGAAGTCATCCGGCTCCGCGAGGAGGTCGCCATGCAGATCGCCGCCTTGGAGGACATGGCCAAAATGGCCGCCGCCTACGGTTTTGACATTACCCGCCCGGCGCTTGATGCGCGTGAAGCGGTGCAGTGGCTGTATTTCGGCTACCTGGCGGCCATCAAGGAGCAGAACGGCGCCGCCATGTCGCTCGGGCGCGTGTCTACCTTTCTTGATATTTACCTGGAACGGGACCTAGCGGCCGGCCGCATCAGCGAAGCCGAGGCGCAGGAGCTTATCGACCAGCTGGTGATTAAACTGCGGCTGGCCCGCCAACTGCGCACACCTGAATACAATGAACTATTTGCCGGCGACCCACTGTGGGTGACCGAGGCCATCGGCGGCATGGGCCTGGATGGCCGGACGCTGGTTACCCGCACTTCTTTCCGCATCCTGCAAACACTGTATAATCTGGGACCGGCGCCTGAGCCAAATTTGACGGTGCTGTGGTCAACAAACCTGCCTGACGGCTTTAAGCGGTTCTGTGCCCAAGTATCGCTGGACACGAGCGCTATTCAGTACGAAAACGACGATATAATGCGACCGGTCTATGGTGACGATTATGCCATCGCCTGCTGCGTGTCGGCGATGAAGGTAGGCAAGCAAATGCAGTTCTTCGGTGCCCGGGCTAACCTGGCCAAGGCGCTTTTATATGCTATCAACGGCGGCCGCGATGAGCTAACCGGCGAGCAGGTGGGGCCGGTCCTGCCGCTGCCGCAGGGTGAATATCTCGACTACGACGAGGTGCGGCAAAACTTTTCGCGTGTCCTTGCCTGGCTGGCCGGCCTGTATGTCAATACCATGAACCTTATTCACTATATGCACGATAAATATGCCTACGAAAGCGCGCAGATGGCGCTGCATGACACGGAAGTGGAGCGGTTGATGGCCTTCGGCGCGGCCGGCTTGTCGGTGGTGGCTGACGGTTTGAGCGCCATCCGGTACGGCAAAGTGAAAGCCGTGCGCGACGACCGCGGCCTGGCGGTAGATTTTGTCATTAGCGGCGACTATCCCTGTTTTGGCAACGACGACGACCGGGTGGATGCCATCGCCGCCGAGATCTGTCGCGAATTTATCGACAGGCTGAAGGAACATGCCGCCTATCGGGGCGCTGAGCATACCCTGTCGATCCTTACCATTACCTCTAATGTCGTTTATGGCCAGAAAACGGGGACAACACCTGACGGCCGCCAAGCCGGTGAGCCTTTCGCCCCCGGCGCCAATCCCATGCACGGGCGCGACCGCCGCGGGGCGCTGGCCGCTATCCGGTCGATTACCAAACTATCGTATGACGACTGCCGGGACGGTATTTCGTATACTTTCTCTGTCTTGCCTCCCGCCTTAGGCAAAACGGCGGCCGCGCGGCGGGATAACTTGGCAGGCATCCTCGACGCCTATGCCGCGCAGGGAGGACATCATATTAATATCAATGCCTTGGACCGCCGTGTTCTGGAGGACGCTATGGCCCATCCCGAAAATTATCCCCATCTCACCATCCGCGTCTCGGGGTATGCCGTTCACTTTACGAAACTGTCGCCCCGGCAGCAGCGCGAAGTGCTGGAGCGCACCTTCTATGAACGGTTGTAAGGAGGTAGTCATGCCGACCGGCATCTGCCATTCCTGTGAACCATGCGGCGCCGTCGACGGACAGGGTATCCGCTATGTCCTGTTTCTCGCCGGCTGCGCCTTGCGCTGTAAATTCTGTCATAACCCCGATACATGGCAGCCGACCGGCCGGCCGGTCACCGTTGACGCGGTGCTGTCCGACCTGGCCCGGTATGAGGCGTTTTACCGCTTTTCCGGGGGCGGGGTGACGGTGAGCGGCGGCGAGCCGCTCTTGCAGGCCGACTTTATAGCCGCTCTGTTTCGCGCCTGCCGCAAGCAAGGTATTCATACCACGCTGGATACAGCCGGTTTTGCGGCGCCGGCCAAGCTGGCGCAGGTGCTGCCCTATACCGACGCCGTCTTGTTCAGTATTAAGACGGCCATCCCGGACAAGCATGTGTGGCTTACCGGGAGGCCGCCGGGACCAATTCTGGAAAATTTGCGCGTTGCCACCGCCCGCGTACCGGTGACGGTGCGGTATGTCGTCATCCCCGGTTTAACCGACGGGGCGGCTGATTTAACGGCGTTGGCCGCCTTGCTGCATGGCCTGCCGCGGCTCGTCGCCGTGGAACTTTTGCCCTATCATACCCTTGGCCGGGCCAAATGGGAGGGCCTTGGTCGCCGCTATCCTTTGGACGGCATCGCGGGCGCCCGGCGCGAGCATATGCTTGCCGTGCAGGCAGCCTTAACAGCGCAAGGAATTAAGGTAATCGAGGCAGAATACTAACAGGAAATTATATTGGCCGGAGGTATGCATGCTTTCCCAATTATTGCTCGGTTTATCCACCTTTATTACGGGAATCGTCCTGGTGGCTATCGGCACCGATTTCGGCCGCATTATTAACGTCACCGTCGGCGTTATCGCCGGGTCGGTGTTTATTCTCCTTGGCATGGCCCGCCTGAAATACGTCTGGGTCAACTGGCGGCACAGGGAGAGATAGAAACCTTGCCAATACCCGCCCGAATGGTCTAAAATATATAGGTTACAGCGAGCATGGAAAGTGGAGGGGAACCGCGGAGGCGCGGAGAGAGATAATTTTTGCTTTAGCGCGATGAATATCGCGCCTCTGTGTCCTCCGTGGTTGAATAACGGTTTTCATGCTTTGTGGTGCCAATTTATTGGCATGATTATCTTTGCAGTAAGGTGGAGTTTACATGAGCACCAATTTGGAAGTAGGTATTGTTGGGCTGCCCAACGTGGGCAAGAGCACTTTGTTCAACGCCATTACCAAGGCAGGGGCGGAAGCGGCCAATTACCCCTTTTGCACCATTGAACCCAACGTGGGTGTGGTGGAAGTGCCGGACGAGCGGCTGTGGACGCTGGCCGAGATGTATAAGCCGCGCAAGACAACACCAACCGCCATGCGGTTTGTCGACATCGCCGGTCTGGTCAAGGGTGCATCCCAGGGTGAGGGGCTTGGCAACAAGTTTTTGTCCCACATCCGTCAGGTCGATGCCGTGGCTCAGGTGGTACGCTGCTTTGCCGATGCCAACATCACCCATGTCGAAGGAGCGCTTGACCCCTTGCGCGATATTGAGATTATCAACACCGAGCTGTGCCTTGCCGACCTGGAGACGGTGGCAAAACGATTTGAGCGCACACAAAAAATGGCCAAAGCCGGTGATAAAAAAGCCCAGAGCGAGTTTGCCGTCCTTGAGCGCCTGCGGACCGGGCTGGGTGAGGGCCAGCCGGCGCGACGGCTGGGCTTAAGCGAAGAAGAACAGGCGTTGGTGCGCGATCTCAACTTGCTCACCCTCAAACCGGTGCTATTTGTCGCCAATGTTAGCGAAGACGATGTAGCCGCTCCGGACGCCAACCCCTATGTGCAGGCGGTTAAACAGTATGCCGCCGGGGAAGGGGCAGAGGTGATCGCCGTTTCGGCCAAACTCGAGGCGGAAATTGCCGAGCTGCCCGACGAGGAAGCCAAACAGTTTCTGGTCGAGCTGGGCCTTGCCGAGTCGGGGTTGGACAAGCTCATTAAGGCCGGGTATAAGCTGCTGGGCCTTATCACCTTTTTCACCGCCGGCGAACAGGAAGTGCGGGCGTGGACCATCCGGCAGGGCACCAAGGCGCCGCAGGCGGCCGGCAAAATTCATAGCGATATCGAGCGCGGCTTTATCCGGGCCGAGGTAGTGTCTTATACCGACCTCATGGCCGCTGGCAGCTACGGCGCGGCCCGAGAAAAGGGCCTCATCCGCCTGGAAGGTAAAGACTACGTGATGCAGGACGGCGACGTGGTCTATTTCCGGTTCAACGTGTAAGAGGTGCAAAACCGCCATTTCCCGGGCAATATTTCGCCTGAATTTCCAATTTCAGACGGTGAAAGACCAGACCTCCTGCAGCAGCTTTAAGGCTGCGAACAGGAGGTCTTTGTCATATAATACCGTCCGAAACTCAGGCGGAGGTTCTGCAGTGGGCAATTGGCTAGCCAATCGCCCGGTGAGCAGTTTACCGGCGCTGCAGGCTGTCAAGGGCCAGGTGGCGACCGGGTCGGGCTCCGGTTGGGACAAAATTCCCAAAAATGGGACTTATTGCCCAAAAAAGGACTTGTCAAGGCCTGGAAGCTATAGTATGATAAAACAAAAGAGGTAGGTTTTCGACATATTTCGATATACATAAGTTGGGCAAACCCGGCGAAAGCCGGGGACGCAAAGCCATGGGTCTAAGGACATTGGGTGTCTATGATCGCCAGGTTGCCAATTAGCATTAGAGCTAATTGTTTGTATATTATGCAATGATGAAGCGATTATAAGCTGGTTGGCAGGCGGACAGCCTGCATTTTTGCTGTTTTTCGCGGACAACCTGGTTTCATTGCTTTCGCTATTATTTGGCGTATAAATTTTGCCGGGAGGGAAGCGCAATGGCCGGAACAGGCGGAAACGGCGGCTTAGAGACGGCAGGCAACATTGCCGAACGCGATATTTATGATGAGGACGGCGTCTTGCTGGTGGCCAAAGGCAAAGAAATAACGCCGCAGGTCTATCGGCGGCTGCTCGAGCGCAAAGTGGCACTCGAGCGAAGGGGGACCGAAATTACGTCCCCCCCCCCCCCCCGCGCATGCAAACGCACGATGATGGACTAGTAGTTGCTGCAGTCACTAGGCTAACTGAAACTATACACGGGTTGGACCAGGACTTGATCGCGGCCGCGGCGGCGCGGGTAGGAGCGTTTCTCGAAACCGCCCGCCACAGCGTTTGGGGCGTACACTTGGGCGCGCTGGTCGGGTATGCCGGCTGGGTTTATTCCCATTCTTTGAATGTGGCGCTCTTGGCGATAATGATTGGCGAAAGACTGGGGCTGGACAGGCAGGCTGGTCAGGCGCTCGGGCTTGGCGCGCTGCTCCATGACATAGGCATGGTGCTGGTGCCGCCGGAAGTTCTCAACCGACCTGGCCGGCTGCGGGCCGAGGAGTGGCTGCTGGTAAGGCAGCATCCCCGCGTCGGCTGCGACATGCTCAGACCGCTGGCGATGGAAGACTCGGTCTTGACAATTATTGCCCAGCATCATGAGCGCTACGATGGCAGCGGGTATCCGGCCGGGATACGGGGAAGCGAGATCAGCTTGCTGGCCGGTATCGTGGCAATTGCCGATGCCTTTGACGCCGTGACGTCGGAGCGGAGCTATCGACTCAGGCTGGAACCACGCCAGGCCTTTGCACTGATAAAAAAGGAGCAGCACCTGTTTTTGCCGGAAGCGGTGGCGGGGCTGGAGAGAGTCCTGCCACCTGCCTGGCATAGTGCGTCAGGCGGGCAAGAAGAATAGGTATAAATAATTTATAGAGAGGAGCGAGAGAAAGCGATGTTGCCGGAATGCGACAGACAAGCGCCTGACGCGGAGTGGGCAGTATGGACATGGCATCTTGACGATGATGTGTTCGTTTTCGGATCAGGCTGCAGCCTGGTTGGCGGAGAAATCTTGCGCGCCGACCTGCTGGCGCTGCTGCCGCCGCCCGAGGCGGCGCGGCTCAATGAGCATCTGGATGCTGCCGCTGATGGCGGCAGCATCAATATTGCCTTTACCGCCGCCGGCCGCCGCTGGCGGCTGCGGGGACAGGCCGCGCCGCCAGCGGCGGCCGGCAGCAGAATGGTTACCGGAATTATTGAGGCCACGGCGGCGGACGACAAGCTGGGGGAAAGCGATGCGGCCGGGGCGCCGGCCGAACGCCAGGCGGCGGTAAATAGCTGGCTGGCAGTTGTGAACAATGCGCTGACCGATTTGGTAAAAGATGCGGTGCTAACCGTTATACTCACAATGGTTCTGGAGGCCGCCGCCAATATTTTTCGGGCCAGCGGCGGGCAGTTCATTCTCTGCGGTCCGGACGGGCCGAAGGTGGTGGCGGCAGCCGACGTGGCCGCCGGCGTCCAACCGGAACCCAGTCTGGTGGAGCAAGTGTGCCAGAGCGGCTCAATCCGGTTTGATTGCGGTGGCGACGGCGGCGGGGTAACGGTTGGCATTCCGGTCTTTGACACGGCTGTTAATGTACACGGCATAATTGTCTTTTATGATTGCAAACTTCAACATGGTGAAAAAAGCGAGGCTATTTACCTCATGGGCCAATTGGCAGCGCTGGTCGCGTTGATTATGAAAAAGGTGCAGCTGCAGGCGCAGTTGGAACAGGCGCAGGCTAAGTGCCACCAGGCGGAAGCCGAGCTGCAGCAGCAACAGCGGCTGGTGGCGACGGTGTTTGAAAGCCTGCCGGGCTATGCTTTTTACCGCGATGTTGACGGCCGCTATCTTCTTGTCAACCAGCAGTTTGCCGCGGCGCTGGGTCTGCGGCCGGACGAAGTGATCGGGCGGACTATTTATGAACTGCATGAGCCGGCGCGGGCGCAGCGGTATGCCGCCGAGGACAAGCAACTGATTGACGGCGAGCTGTCGGTATGGGCCGACGAGGAGTTGATTGCCAGCGGCGGCCGCAAGCTCATCGTGTATATGCAGAAAGTGCCGGTGCGGGACGAAGCTGGCAGGGTGACCGGCATTATCGGCCTGGCGGTGGACATTACCGAACATAAGCAGTTGGAAGTGAAGCTGACCGAGGCGCTGGCCGCAGCGGAAGCGGCTAATCAGGCCAAGGACCAGTTTCTGGCCGCCATGTCGCATGAGTTGCGCACGCCGCTCAATGCCATCATGGGGTTTTCCGAAGTCTTGCTGGACCAGCATTTCGGGCCCCTTAACGATAAACAGCAGGTCTATGTTAACGATATTCTAGACAGCGCGCGGCATTTATTGGAAATCATCAATGACGTGCTCGACCTGGCCAAACTTAATGCAGGGAAAACCAACTTCTATCCCGAAACGGTCGATATTGCGAAGCTGCTGCGCCAGACGCTGGGCATCATTAAAGACCGGGCGGCGGCCAAAAACATTGCGGTGGAACTGGCGGTGGACGCCGGCGTCCCGCCACAAGTCCAGGTGGATGTCCGCCGGTTCAAGCAGATCATGTACAACCTATTGTCCAATGCCGTAAAGTTCACGCCGGATGGCGGCGCTATCAAAGTGGAATGCCGCGATGCCGGCGAGTGGTTGGAAATAAGCGTGGAAGATACAGGCATCGGTATCGCCGCCACGCATGCCGAACACATTTTTGAACCGTTTTACCAGGTAAGCGGCAACCTGACGGCCAAGACACCTGGCACCGGCCTGGGACTGGCGATCACCCGCCAGCTTGTCGAGCTGCACGGCGGCCGTATCTGGCTTGAACGCAGCGAGCCGGGCCAGGGAAGCCGGTTTACTTTCGTGTTGCCGGTCAGGCAGGACGGCGGCGAGTGTGGGGTGATAGTTCGTGAACGCTAAAGCGAAAATCCTGGTAATCGAAGATGACGCGCGCAGCGCCCGCCTGATGGAAGCCCTCCTTATGCCGGCCGGCTACGAAGTGCAGACAGTCGGCAGCGGTGCCGAAGGGCTGGCGGCAATAGAGACGTTTAAACCCCATTTGGTTCTCCTCGACATCATGCTGCCGGACATCGACGGGTTCGAAGTGCTGCGCCGGCTGAAGGCCGAACCGGCCGGGCAGGCCGTGCCGGTAGTGATGGTAACCGCCCTGGCGGATGCCAAGAGCCGGGCCCGCGGGTTTGAGCTGGGGGCGGATGATTTTATTATCAAGCCGGTCGAGAAAATCGAGTTGTATGCCCGGGTGCGGTCGCTGCTGCGCATTAAGGCGTATTATGACCAGCTGCAGGAGCAAAACCAGCGACTGGCTGCCGAGGTCGCCGAACGCACCCGCGAGCTGGAGCAGGCGCTGGAACAGGTGAGACATGCGTCGCTTGAAACTATTTACCGGTTGTGCCGGGCGGCCGAGTACCGCGATGAAGACACCGGCCAGCACCTGCGGCGCATCAGCCACTATGTCGCCGCGATCGCGCGGCAGCTCGGCCTTGATGCTAAGACCTGCGACCTGCTGCATCACGCCGCGCCGCTGCATGATGTCGGCAAAATCGCCATTCCCGACCATATCCTGCAGAAACCCGGGCCGCTTAATGAATACGAGCGGCAGCTGATGCAGCAGCACACCGTCATCGGCGCCCGCATCCTGGAAGGGTCGGAACTGGAGCTGATTGAGACCGGGCGGATTATCGCCTTGTCCCACCACGAGCGGTGGGACGGCGCGGGTTATCCCTATGGTCTGGCCGGCGAGGCCATTCCCCTGGCCGGGCGCATTGTTGCCGTCGCTGATGTTTTTGACGCCTTGCGGCAGCGGCGGCCCTACAAGCAGCCGCTGCCGCTCGAGCAGGTGCTGGTCATCATGCGGCAGGAGCGGGGCCGGCATTTTGACCCGGCAGTAGTGGACGCATTTTTGGCCATATTGCCGGAAATTCGCGAGATTGAAGGGCGTTACAGCGAACTGTTGCCGGATGACCGGCTGGCATGAACCCCTGCCGCAATGACGGCGGCCGAACGGGTATTAAGCCGTGGGTCAAGGCAGGCAGATGAATAGTGTGGCTGGCGGGAACAAAAAAATTAATGGCTTTTCCCCCCGAATTGAACAGGCGGACGCGATTTTGGAGGTAGTGTGATGGCTAAGGTATTGATAGTTGATGATTCAGGCTTTTCGCGACGTATTCTCCGCCGTATTCTAGAAGGAGCGGGGCATGAGGTAATTGAGGCGGATAACGGCATGGCGGCCCTGGAGACGTATTTCGTCAATAAGCCGGATTTGGTAATGCTTGATTTGACGATGGACGGCATGTACGGCCTCGAGGTGCTGGAACGGATTAAGGCGCTGGATAGTGCGGCTCGGATAATTATCGCCAGTGCCGATATTCAGGAGTTGACGCGCCAAATGGCGCTTAAAGCCGGCGCCGCGGCCGTGGTTAATAAGCCGTTTACGCCTGACAAGGTTATGACGGTGGTCAGCGAGGTCCTGGGGAGGTGAGCGAGTTGCTGCTTACACAGAAACAGGAAGATGCTGTAACCGAAATCATTAATATAGCGTTTCATCGAACAGCAGCTGCTCTCTCTGAGATTATCGGCCGCCGGGTGCTGCTGGACCGGCCGCAGTTGCGTCTCGAGACGGTCGGGCGGCTGGCAGAGGTGCTGAAGGAAATGGTCGGCGAGGAAGTAGCTACCGTTCAACAAATTTTTGAAGGTCCCTTTGCCGGCAGCGCATTGCTGCTTTTTCGTCGATCTAATGCCGTAGCGTTAGGCAGATTGTTTGCCGGTGAGGAGCCGAGAACGCCGGATCGAATTGATGAAATGACTGCCGAAGTTTTGACTGAGGTGGGTAATATTCTGCTCAATGCCTGCATCGGCATGCTCGGCAATTTGTTCAAAGTTCAGGTGTTTTTTTCGGTGCCGCGCCTCCGGTTGGAATCGCTGGACGCGCTGGTGAAGACGCTGGTTATTGGCGGTGAAGAACTGCGGTATGCCGTGGTCGTATTTACACGCTTCCATGTCGCTGACGCGACGGTGAACGGATACATAATAATCGTACTGGGGATAACCTCCCTGGAAAATCTGCTCGAAGGCATTGACCGTCTAGAGCAAGAGATCGTCTAGAGGTTGGGATGATTATGCAGGACTGGAGCAAGGCCAAGCTAGCGTGGCTCGAGACGAGCGCTGATTTTGGACTGATCATTACTGACCGGAATTTCATAATCTGTAGCTGGAACTATTGGCTGGAAATGCATTCAGGTATCAGCAGCAGGGCGGCGGTGGGCAAATGCTTATTTGAGCTTTTTCCCCAGCTGCGTGAACGGGGGATTGACGGCAAGTACCGCGAGGCGCTGACCGGCCGCACTATAGTACTGGCCCAGCGGTTTCACAGCTATCTGCTGCCATTGCCGGCGGTTAACGCGTCACGTGACGGCGCAATGATGCAGCAGACTGCGCAGATAATGCCGGTTAGGGATGAGGCGGGACAGGTCGTCGGCACGCTTACGGTTATCCACGACGTAACTGAACGGGTACGCCGCGAGGACGAGCTGCGCCAGCAGATTGCCGAGCTGGAAACAGTGCAGCGCATTAGTGCCAGTATTCTGTCACTTGATTTGCACGAATGCTTGCAAATGCTGGCGACCAAAATTCGCAGTATGCTACGCACGGATTTTGTTGCGGTATTCCTCTGTGATGGCGACGACTTGATCTTGAAAGCCAGCACAGGGCTGACAACCGCGGCTGTTATTTGCAAATCTGGCTGTCGGTGCTTGGCGGGACAAGCAGCAGCGCGGCGCCAGGCGGTTCTATCGGCCGACCTGGCCGGCGACGGGCTTAGCTCCTTAAGTGACGGCGGCGTTTCCGGCATGGCGGTACCGTTGTTTGCCGATAATCAACTAATTGGCGCTCTTACGGTGGAAGCGGCGGTCAAAGACGCATTTTCGTCTAACCAACTGCAGCAGCTGGAGCGTTTGGCGGCTTTGGCGGCGGTGGCAATTAGCCATGCCAAGATGTATGATATTACCCGCGTTTCGGAAGAACGGTACCGGGTTTTGGCCGAGGAACTGGCGGCAAATGTAAGAACATTGGGAAAACGTAACCAGCAAATGGTGTTGCTGCAGGAAGTCGGGCAGGCGGTACAGCGTTGTACAAGTACCGACGAAGCGTATCAAGTAGTTGCCGCCTATGGTCCCCAATTGTTTCCGGGCGTAAGCGGCGGGCTGTATGTTTATGAGGAGGACCGGGATTTTTTGCGGCTGGCAGCCGTCTGGGGCGACTATCCGCCGGAACTGGCCGGGTTTGTTGCGCGGCGTTGTTGGGACGAGGGGCGGATTGACTATTGCCGTTGGGGCCGGGACTGTGCGCTGTTATTGGCCAGCCGCGGCGACAGTTCCTGGTGCATCCCGCTGATAGCAAATGGCGAAAAGACCGGCGTCATCAACCTGGTGGCGCGCTCGGCTAGCGGCAGCGCGCCGGTCTGGCCGGAAGACGACAGCAACTTTGCCGTTACGGTGGCTGACCACTTGGCTTTGGCGCTGGCTAATTTGCGGCTAAAAGAAAAATTGTACGAGCAGGCGATTCGTGACCCGCTTACCGGACTGTACAACCGGCGCTATATGGAGGAAGTGTTGGCGATGGAGCTGGCGCAGACGGAGCGGACCGGGGGAACGATCGGCGTTATTATGCTGGATATTGATTTTTTCAAGCGTGTCAACGACAGCTATGGTCATGAGGCAGGCGACGTCGTCCTGAAGCGGCTCGGCCGGTTTATTGCCGAAAGCGTCAGGAAAGGCGATATTGCTTGCCGGTTTGGCGGCGAAGAATTTGCCGTCATTTTGCCCAACACGTTGGCCGAGGCGGTCTGCCGTCGGGCCGAACAACTCAGACAAGGGTTTGCCGGGCTGGCGATTATTTATCGCGAAAAAATAGTAGGCCCGCTGTCGTTGTCGGCCGGTGTGGCGGTTTATCCCGGCGACGCCACTAGCGGCGAGGACTTGGTGCGGCTGGCGGACAGCCGGCTGTATCAGGCGAAGCAGGCTGGCCGCAATCGGGTCGTTGGCCCGGCGGGGTGGCAAGACTGCTGTTGTTGGTGACGGCAGCCTTAACGATTGTCAGAGCGGACATAAAAAAGCAGGCCTTGGGCTACGACGGCCGGACCGCTGGAGCCAAGGCCTGCTTAATTTTGTTTTATGCTTTTACCGTTTGTGTCGTCTGGTTTTCATCAGCCGTAGACTTGTAGGTAAGCAAGCTGACGCTGACAAAGACAATCATGTTAACCACCAGGGCCACAAACCCGGCATTAAGGTTAAGTCCGGCAATGGCGAAGGGGTCCATTTTGTTGAGAATTAACGAGAAGACAATAACTTCGCCGACAATAAGGCCGGCATATGCCCCGATCTTGGTCGCTTTTTTCCAGAACAGTCCCAGGACAATCATGGGGAAGAACTGGGTTACGCCTGAGTAGCCGGTGAGCAGGAGATTGACCAGCATATTAGGCTTGTAGATCGCCAGGTACAAAGCTATGGCCGTAAGGATAAGAACAACTATCCGGGCTAAGCGGCCCATTTTTTCCGGGCTTGTGTCTTTGCCGATGGTTTTACCGTAAATATTGCGGGTAAATAGCATGGACGTAGATAGTAGCAGGTCGGCCGCGGGAATCATGCAGGCCAGGGCGCCGGCGCCGCCAACGAGGCCTAAAGCCCACCCGGGGAATACTTTTTGAACAATGGTCATAAAGGCCATATCCGGCGTTTTTAGTGGCGGCGTAATCACCAGCAGGGCAGTAAACCCAATCAGCATGGGGAAAATAAGACAATACTGATATAGCGGCAGGTATACGGCGTTGTGCCGCAGAACGTCGGGGTTCTTGGCGCTGAAGCTGTTGGCCGAGAAATGGGGCCACATATAAAACCCTAAGCTGGTTAAGACGAGGGTGGACATTACCCAGCTGACATCCAGGTTTTTCGTACCCCCTGGCAAAGCAAGAAAGCCCGGTTTGGCCGCGTCAAGCGCCTCAAACATGCCGCCGACGCTGCCAAAGTAGTGGATGGGCAGGTACAGCCCGAAAAAGACCACGGCGACCATCATGACAACGTCTTTGATAACAGCCGTTGCTGCTACGCCGCGCAGACCGCTGACGTAAACAAAGGTCGCCACCATGGTAAAGGCGATGAGCATTGCCGGAACGCGGGTAATCTGGCCGTAGGAACAAGTCTCAATAATGAGGCCCAACCCGGTGAGTTGCAGCTGCAGGTAAGGCAAAAGAAACGCAACGCCAATGCAGGCGGTCAAAATACCCAGCGGTCTGCTCTTATATAAATGTTCCACCAAATCCGGCTGGGTCATCAGGCCGTATTTGCGTCCCAGCGGCTGAATAGCCGGCAATAGGTAGTAGCCTACCAGATACGCCAGCGCGCCATAGCCGAGTATGTAAAAAGTGGGGCCGCCGCGGGCATAGGCCCAGCCGCTTGCGCCCAGAAACGCAAAAGCGGTGTAAATTTCGCCCGCCAGAATGAACCAGTTGAGCCACCGGCCGAAGTTACGGCCACCTACCGCCCACTCTTCGAGGTTCATTTTTTGCTTCATCCCGGGGATCATGCCGACAATTGTTGCGCCAATAACAAAAGTGAAGATGACAACAAGAGCAAGTAATTCGTTTGACATACTACACCAACCTTTCGCCGGTTACTTAGGTTAGATTTCGGAATCGTTTTTGTTCTTATCAAGGCGATAAAGGGCACTTATGCACAAAAACGCGACGACAATTCCGGCAATCAGCCAGAAGGCCAAAAACGGCAGTCCCAAGACAAAGGGCTTCACCCTGTTAACAAAGGGAATCATGCCAATAGTCCAGATAAACGGAATTAACGTCAGAATTACTTTAACCGAGTTCATACCTGCAGCTCCTTTCATGCTAATTTTATACAGCCAAAAGCGACGCGCTTTGGTACTATATTTTTATTCCAAATAGCGCTAAAATCCTGCCGCCGGTTGTTAATTTTGAACAGGTTGCAGCTAAAAACCGGGCCAAAAATGCAATTGCTTTAAACCAAAGTCCATGTCGGATAGGCACGGGTTTATTACGGAAAAACTTTCTCCGTGCCGCTTGGCAGCCATCCTCCCGTTTATGGGCGCCGGCAAAGCCGGTCCGGCTAATAAGGCGGACGCTTTATGAACAAGCGCGGATAAATAAAGGGCCATCACCGGAAAGCCCTTGATTACGCTGCCGGATAATGGTATAATATATCAGTCTAGGACAGGGCCTGGACGCAGGTTTCAATTTTACATTGCAAACCTTCCCTGCCCCTACGGGGGCCACTAGTCCATAGGAGGAGGTGATTTTCGTGAGAAAATACGAAGTCATATTCATTGTGAAGCCGCTCGACGAAGAGGCGACCAACGCGGTGATTGCCAAGTTTGAGAACCTCATTAAAAACAACGGCGGCAATGTGGAGAAGATCGACCGGTGGGGCAAGCGGCGCCTGGCTTATCCGGTGAAAGACTTCACCGAGGGCTACTACTGCGTCATCTATTTCGACGCCGAGCCCAAAGCCGTGTTCGAGCTTGAGCGCGTGATGAAGATTACGGACGAGATTTTGCGTCATATGGTTGTTAAAGAAGACGAATAGGCCAGGAGGATGTGCCATGAATAAGGTTATCTTAGTCGGTCGTCTCGCCCAGGACCCGGAAGTTCGCTATACGCAAACAGGCAAAGCGGTGGCGTCGTTTAATCTCGCCGTTAACCGCTATGTTAGCCAGGGACAACAGCAGACCGATTTTATTCCCATTGTCGCGTGGGAACGACTGGCCGAAACTTGTGGAAATAACCTTACCAAAGGACAGCGGATTTTGGTGGAAGGACGCCTGCAAATCCGCTCCTATGAGACTGCTGACGGCCAAAAACGGCGGGTTGCCGAGGTCGTCGCCCTGAGCATCGAGTTTCTGGAGCGCAAGCAGACGGCTGCCGCCGGCGGTGGCAGCGGTTCGTCCTTCGACGTGTCGTCCATTGGCAGCGACGTCTTCCCTCCTGAAGAGGAAATTCCATTTTAAAGGGAGGTAAAGGTTAGGTGAAACGCGAACGAGGCAGAAAACCGAAGAAAAAGGTTTGCAGTTTCTGCGTTGACAAGATAGAGCGTGTTGACTACAAAGATGTGCCCAGACTGCGCCGGTTTATCACCGAGCGGGGCAAAATCCTGCCGCGCCGCATCTCGGGCAACTGCGCCAGACATCAACGTCAACTCACGCTTGCCATTAAACGGGCGCGTAATATGGCCCTCCTGCCGTTTACGGCGGAATAAGACCAAAGAGCCGGAATTTTTTCTCCGGCTCTTTTGTTTTTACCAGGTCAAAGCTGCGCTACTACTCCGAAAACTCACTTCAAAAATTTATGTCAACTACTTCGAATAGAGACAAAGAGATCCCAAGGCCTACTCTATAGGTTTTTTATAGTAGGCATTTGTAAAGAAGGATTTACTTTTAAACTGATCTTAAGCAACTATATTTTCAAGGTTTATTTCAATTCCTGCGTTTTGTAAAAGTTGAAGTGCTCTTTTTATTGCAGCATCTTTACTTCGCTGTTCAAAGTAGTTGGCACCTAATTCAATGTACGGCTGTTTTTTCTTGAGAATATGATAGGCAATTATTAAAATGCTATGTCCTACAGCTACTGCAGCACGGTTAGAACCACGACGGGAACAGATTCTACGGTATTGAGACGCAAGATAAGTATCTTTTTGGCGGGCGGCAGAGCGAGCTGATTGTACAAGTGTTGTTCGCAGATGTTGGTTTCCTTTACGGGTTTTTCCTGATTTTCGCTTATCAGCGCTTTCGTTATGCCCTGGAGCCATTCCTGACCAAGATGAAAGATGCTCCGCGGATGGGAAGCGACTCATATCTACTCCAATCTCAGCAATGATTTCTTCTGCATTGCGCCGATTAACACCGGGTATGGTGTCTAATAGCTCCAAGGCTTCTTCAAAAGGGCGCATACGGTCTGCTATTTCTTTATCCAATTCTTTAATACTTTCATCTAGCGTTTCAATATGTTTTAGTTGCATGGATAGCATCATTTTTTGATGGT
>NZ_AAWL01000016.1:15000-54130 GCF_000169155.1 Thermosinus carboxydivorans Nor1 | reverse complement strand
TCTGCTGCGTACCAACCGAATTTATAAACCAGAAGGGGGAGTCTGACATAACCGATTAAAAAGACCATTTTTCTTTGTCCACCAGTTACCATATATTACCATCTTGATGTGGATATTGGTGGGTCTAGTTAAGGTTTGCCTTTTTTCGGTTCACCACCTTAGGTAGCAGCAATACATAGTTTTTTATGTTAAATTAGCCTCTTGACATCGTACCGCTGCTCTTACTCGCCTTTTAACCAGCGCACGGCGTCTAAGGCGTGGTAAGTAATAATGATATCCGCGCCGGCCCGCTTCATGCCAAGCAGCAGTTCGAGGACGATGCGCCGCTCGTCAATCCAGCCCTTAGCAGCCGCGGCCTTGACCATAGCATACTCGCCGCTCACATTGTAGCAGGCCACCGGCAGGTCAAATCTGTCCTTGACCTGGCGAATGATGTCGAGATAAGCCAACGCGGGTTTTACCATGACGATGTCGGCACCTTCTTCAATGTCTAACGCTACTTCACGTAGCGCTTCCCGGGCATTGGCCGGATCCATCTGATAGGTACGGCGGTCACCGAACTGGGGCGCCGAATTGGCGGCATCGCGGAAGGGTCCGTAGAATGCCGAAGCGTATTTTGCCGCATAGGACATGACCGACACTTCGCTGAAGCCGGCGCCGTCAAGCGCATCGCGGATGGCCCGTACCCGGCCGTCCATCATATCCGAGGGCGCCACCATGTCGGCGCCGGCCTCGGCGTGGCTTAGGGCCACCCTGGCCAGAAGTTCTAAGGTGGGGTCGTTGTCAATGCGCCCGTCCCTCACTAGGCCACAGTGGCCATGATCGGTATACTGGCAGAGGCAGACGTCACTGATCACCACCAGGTCGGGCAAGGCCTGTTTGATGCGGCGGATGGCCTGTTGGACAGGGCTCTTGGCGTCCCAGGCGCTAGCGCCCTGCGCATCTTTGTATTCCGGCAGGCCAAACACCAGCACGGCCGGGATGCCAAGGTCATAGGCTTCACGCGCCGCCGCCACGGCCATATCGGGTGAAAAATGATAGTTGCCCGGCAAGGACGGTATTTCCTGCTTCACATTGTTACCAGGCACCACAAACAGTGGGTACACAAAGTCACCGGCGTTAAGTTCTGTCTCGCGCACCAGGCGGCGGATGCCTTCGCAGGCGCGCAGGCGGCGCGGCCGGATGAACGGGTTAGTCATGGTACTCCCCCCTGTAATACTGGAGAATAGTTTCGATCAGCCCGGAAATCGTATACTCTTTGGCAATAATGGCCGGCGTCAGGCCTTGCTCTACGCAGGTGGCGGCAGTTATGGGGCCGATGCAGGCGATTTTGGCCTTGCCGATAAGTGCCACCCCCTCGCTGCCTAAGAGGCTAAGCAGATTAGTGACCGTAGACGAACTGGTAAACGTAATAAGGTCGATTTCTCCGGCCGCCAGCTGCTCCGCCAGGACCGCACCGTCAGTATCGCCGGTGACGGTACGGTAAGCGGGCACGACCTGAACCTGGGCTCCCATTTCGGTTAGTTTTTCCGGCAGTACATCGCGAGCCACCAGGGCCCGTGGGATAAGGACGCGCATGCCGGGGGCAATTTCACCGGCCAGGGCGCTGGCCACGCCCTCGGCCACAAACTGGACCGGCACGATATCGGCCCGGATACCGTGGGCTTGCAAGCGCTCAGCCGTCACGACGCCGATGGCGGCTACTTTCACGCCGGCCAGGGCGCGGCTGTCCAGCCCGGCGACGTCCAGGCGAGCAAAGAAGGCGTCCACCCCGTTGACACTCGTAAAAATCAGCCACTGATATGTTGCCAGCTCGGCAATGGCCCTGTCCAGTGGTTCATAACTCTCAGGCGGCACGATCTTAATGGCCGGCGCCTCAACTACCTGGGCGCCCAGCTCTTCTAGCCGGGTCGTCAGCTGGCTCGCCTGCTCCCGGGCGCGGGTGACGAGCACTTTTTTCCCAAAAAGCGGTTTATTGTCAAACCACGCGAGCTTGTCCCGCAGCGTGGCCACATGACCTACCAGAAAAATAGCCGGTGGCGTTAGCCCGGCCGCAGCTACGTCAGCGGCCGCCTGGCCCAGCGTAGTGGTCAGCACGCGCTGCTCCGGCTTAGTCCCCCAGCGGATGACGGCGGCCGGGGTATCAGCCGGTCGGCCGTGTTCAATCAATTTCGCCGTAATCTGGGGCAGGTTTTCTACCCCCATAAGAAAGACAAGCGTATCGGCGCCAGTGGCCAATTTATCCCAGCGAATGGTGGACTCCGGTTTGGTCGGGTCTTCATGGCCGGTAACAACAGCAAAAGAAGTGGCAATCCCGCGGTGGGTCACCGGGATGCCGGCATAGGCCGGCACGGCAATGGCCGAGGTAACGCCAGGCACTACTTCAAAGGGCACGCCGCTTTCTACCAGCGCCAGCGCTTCTTCGCCGCCGCGGCCGAACACAAAGGGATCGCCGCCCTTGAGGCGGACTACGATTTTACCTTCCTTCGCTTTGTCAACCAACAGCCGGTTGATGTCTTCCTGGCGCATGGTGTGATCGCTTGATGCCTTGCCCACATAAATCATTTCCGCGTCCGCCCGGGCAGCACTCAGCAGCCGGTCGTCAGCCAGCCGGTCATAGACAATAGTGTCGGCCTTTCGGATACATTCCAAAGCTTTTACCGTAATTAGTTTATAATCGCCCGGCCCGGCGCCTACTAAATATACAAAACCTTGCATTATCTGTTATTGCCTCCCCCTGCTGACGGCCGCGCAAATAAGCCGGCCAGAATCTCCCGCCCACCGGTTACATACATGTGTTGGGCCAGTTTGCGCCCCAAATCCTCCGCTGCCGCCGGCGCGCCGCAGATGCGGTCCTTCAGCGCTGCCGCGCCGTCAAGGGACAAGATGGCAGCGTCCAAAACCAGCTCACCATTTTCCACCCGGCCGTAAACACCGATGGGAACCTGACAGCCCCCTTCCAGCTCATTAAGAAAGGACCGTTCGGCTGTCACGGCTGCGGCGGTATCTTCGTCATGAAGAAAGGCGACAAGGGCCAACACCTCGGAGTCATCGCTGCGGGTCTCGAGAGCGAGGGCGCCCTGGCCTACGGCCGGCAGGCAGATGTCAGGCGGCAGCTGCTGCGTAATACGGTCGTCCCAACCTAGCCGCTTAAGACCGGCTTGGGCCAGCACGATGGCGTCCAGTTCCTCGGTTTCCAGCTTACGCAGCCGCGTATCAACATTGCCGCGCAGATCGCATACCGTCAAGTCCGGGCGACAATTTAACAGTTGCGCCCGCCGCCTAAGAGAAGAAGTCCCCACTTTCGCGCCATGCGGCAGCTTGTCCAGTGTACCGTACTTCGGGCTGATCAGCGCGTCAAAAGGTTCTTCCCGTTCGGTAATCGCCGCCAGCGTAAGCCCGGGCGGCAGCTCGGTCGGCATATCTTTGAGACTGTGGACGGCAAGGTCGATTTCGCCGCGCAGCATGGCAAGTTCAATTTCTTTCGTAAATACTCCTTTGCCGCCGATCTTAGCCAGCGGCACATCCAGAATTTTATCGCCGGTAGTGACAATATGCTTGATGGTCACTTCCAGACCGGGATGGTACTGGCACAGGCGGTGGGCGATGTAATTGGCCTGCCACAGGGCCAGCTTACTGCCCCGCGTACCGATGACAAGTTTGTTTTTCACAGGCAGCTTCCTCTCCTATGTCGTCAACTTTGAACAGTTTGCGTACCGCGTCCAGGTAATACGGCTCTTTGTCCGTGCCCGCCGCCTCATTGATGCGAGTAATGGGGTCGCGGAGCAGTTTGCGCACCAGCATCCTGGACATATTCTCCAGAATTTTGCGCTCCTCGGGCGTAATGTCCGGCAGCTTGGCCAGCGCGCGCTTTACCTCGCGCTGCCGGATGCGCTCAGCCTTGTCGGTCAGGCGGACCAGGACGGGTCGGTAGGACAGATAACGGAACCGGTTAACCAATTCCCCCAGTTCTTCTTCAATGATCGCTTCCGCCGCCTGCGCTTCCAGCTCCCGGCTGCGGATATTCGACTCCACCACGGCTTCCAGATCATCGATATTATACAGGCTGACCCCGGCGATGGTCCCTGCTTCGGGTTCCACGTCGCGGGGTACGGCAATGTCGATAAAAATAATCGGCCGGCCATGCCGCTTGGGCATTAAGTGGGCAACATCCCAGGCGGTGATAATATAGTGCGGGGCGCCAGTGGAAGTAATAACAATGTCCGCGTCCACCGCGCTTTTCATAAAGTCCTCAAAAGGAACGGCCACGCCGCGGAACCGCTGGGCTAAGCTAACCGCCCGCTCGTAATTGCGGTTAGAAACAAAGACCGTCTTGACTCCATTGTCCACTAGGTGGCGAGCCGTCAGCTCACTCATTTCGCCGGCTCCAAGAATGAGGACATTGGAGCGGCTAAGGTCGCCAAATACTTTTTTCGCCAGTTCCACCGCCGCGTAGCTGACCGATACGGCGCTATAGGCAATGCGGGTTTCGGTACGCACCCGCTTGCCTACGGCAATGGCACGATGAAACAGCGTATTCAGCACGGTGCTCGTCGTGCCGGCGGCGCGGGCAACCGAATAAGCTTTCTTAACCTGGCTGAGGATTTGGCCTTCACCGATGACCAAAGAGTCAAGACTGGCTGCGACGCGGAAGAGGTGGCGGATGCACTCCTCCTCCCGCAGGTAAAAAAGATAATCATCACTTTCAATGGCAGTAGCGGCCATGCGCTCGAAAAAGTCCCTGAGCACCGGCAGCGCCTCATCAGCGTCATCAACCACGGCGTAAAGCTCGGTCCGGTTGCAGGTGGAAAGAATAACACCCTCGTGCACGCCTTCACACTCGTGTATATGGGCCAGTCCTGTCCGGATTTTGTCTTCCGGAAAAGAAAAACATTCGCGCACAGCTACCGGCGCCGTTTTATGGTTCAGCCCCAGAACCACCAATTGCATCTCTAATCTTCTCCTCCGCCTCTTGTAACTTTCCTGCTTTCACGAGCGCCAGCGCCTCATCATCCAGCGCGCGGCGCCAAAAACATTCCCGCGCCCGCGGCGTAGCCAGCCGCTCTTTCATTTCGTCACGCAACCGGCCGATCATGGCCAAATACAGACCATATTCCGGCCCATACCTCGCTTCCAATTCCTGTCTGAGCCGCCGGGCCAGGGCCGGACTTTTGCCGCCGGTGGAAACGGTAATTACGAGATCGCCGCGGACAATTTGCGACGGCACGGTAAAATCGCACAGCTCAGGCGCGTCAGCGACATTGACCAAGGCGCCTTTGGCCCGGCCTTCCTCGGCCGCCTGCCGGTTAACGGCCGGGGCATCAGTGGCGCAAATAACGATAAAAAAATTTTCGATAGCGCCTGGCCAATATGGGCGCGCTATATGGGTAATCTGCCCTGCCGCAGACAAGGCGGCGAGCCCATCCGTTACGGCCGGGCTAATCACGGTCACGGCGGCGTCGGCGGCAAGCAGCGCCAGTACTTTGCGCTCGGCCACGGCTCCGCCGCCGATGACGGCGCACCGCCGTCCCACTAAGTTAAGGTTTACGGGATAGTAGGACAATGCTACCACGTCCTGCATAAATTATCAATTATTAAAACATTCGACTATCGCCGCATTTTTCCTTTTTTTGCCCCATTAGTCGGTTTTGCCTTTGGGCGGCACAGGTTGCGACCCTTGGAACGGGATGCCAAAGTAGGCATCCAGCACCCGCCGCACTACCGGCGCGGCGGCTACCGACCCTTCGCCCCCTTCTTCCACAAGAGCGGCTACGGCAATCGCCGGATTGTCTGCCGGTGCATAGCAGACAAACCACGAATGGGTAGTCCCCCGTCCCGTTTCGGAAGATCCGGTTTTACCCGCGACCGGGTAGGGAAAGCCCTGAAACGGCGCGGCCGCCGTTCCCCGGGCGGTGACGGCCGCCAAGCCCTGCCTAATAATATCCCATACTTCAGGACGGAGATACACGGTACGTAACACCTCGGCAGGAAAATCTTGGATCGGCGTACCGTCCGGAGCGATGATTTTGTCCACCAACCGGGGTTTATAGATCACGCCGCCATTAGCGACCGCCATGAGCACCAGAGCCTGCTGCAGCGGCGTGGCAAGATAATAACCCTGACCGATGGCGGCAATAAGCGTCTCACCCGGATACCAGGGCTCACCGTAATTGGCCTGTTTCCATTCTGCGGTCGGCACAACCCCTTTCGCCTCGCCAGGCAGGCCGATGTCTACCTGTTGCCCGTAGCCGAACGTGACGGCGTAAGCCGCGAGCGTATCTACCCCTAACCGGCGGCCAAGTTCATAAAAGACCGGATCGCTGGACCACGCCAGGGCATCGGCAATGGTCAGCCTGCCCAGCCCCTTTGTATTCCATCCGTAGAACCACCAACCATCCAGGACATAAACGCCTTTATCCTCAAAGACTTCCTGCTCGGTGGTCAGCCCTGTTTCCAACGCGGCGGCGGCCGTAACAATTTTAAACACCGAACCGGGCGGGTAAGCGTTTTGAATGGTTCGGTTGGTCAGCGGATTATTTGGATTGCCGATCAGAGCATTCCAATCGCGCGCCTTGATACCGGCGGCAAAGGCATTGGGATCAAAGGACGGACTGCTGGCCAGCGTCAGTACCGCCCCGGACTTCACGTCGAGGACAACAATGGCGCCCCCTGTAGCCGGCTCCCCCAGTTTGCGGCTAGCGGCAATTTGCTCTTCCAGCGCCTTCTCCGCCACCTTTTGTAAATTGGCGTCAATTGTCAGCACCAAACCGTGTCCCGGAGTGGCCGGCTTGTTACCAAGTATGGCCACTTCCTCGCCGGCGGCATTGACTTCCACTTGAAGGCCGCCGTCCTCGCCACGCAGTGTTTCCTCCCAGACCCGTTCAATTCCGTCTTTACCGACAAGGTCGGTCATGCTGTAGCCCTTGTTCCGCCGGGCTTCATACTCTTCGGCGCTGATCCGCCCCACATAGCCGAGCAGGTGGGCGGCCAGTCCATTATAAACATAGTGCCGGACAGGAATAGCCTCAATAAAAACTCCCGGCAGATAGTATTTACGTTCTTTGATTTTGGCCACCGTGGCGTCATCCACGTCCCGCTTAATCCGTACCGGCGAATAGGGAGCATCCTGACTGTCGGCCAGCAACTTGGTAATTTCGCCCGCGGAAACGCCTGTCAGCTCGGCCAAGAGCGGCGTGGCAACCTGCTCATTAGTATACTCGGCAGGGATGATGGAAACGGCGAAACTGGGCCGGTTAGCGACCAAGACGGCCCCACTGCGGTCATAGATCGTGCCGCGCGGCGCCTGAGCCGTGATTTGACGGATGCGGTTTTGGTCGGCGATTTTTTTATACTGTGCGCCTTGCACAAGCTGTAGCCAAGCCAGGCGCAACACCAGGCCGCCAATGACAGCAATAATGATGAACATCAAGATCCGCATACGGCGCGACAGCTCGGTATCATACATGAAGCGATATCTCCTCGGACAAAAATATTGGGCAACGCGGGCGGTCACTGGTTATTATGGCATAAAACGGCAAAAAAAATAGCCCTTGCGGGCTGTTAATGAGGGGTGTATTTAACGTGTGTGAAAATTATAACATGTTTTCCGCCCAAACGCAAGTGGATTTTGCGAAAAAAATCACTTATTGCCATAAAAAAATCCGGCCCATTGAGTAAAACCTTGGGCCGGCTACCGCTTATTTTTCAACGTAATCCTTGCCTACCAGCACGGTGACCTGGTCGGCCTTGGCGTCGTTTTTGGTGACATGCAGCACATATTTGAAGGGTAAGCTGGTCAGCTTGCCCACAACCGCGTTATCGGTCGTATAGGAAGTAACGACGGTATTGGGCGTCGGTTGGCTCGCCGTAGTGATACCTACCACTTCAAATCCCTGATTGCGCAGGACGGCGGCTACCTTGGGGCCAGCGTCCGGCGCACCGCTGGCATTGATAACCTGAACCTTTAGTTTGGCCGGCGCCGGCGGTTTGGTCGACTGACCGGAGGGCGCGTTCTTTTCCGGTTGTTTCCCCGGTGTCTGCGCCGGTGCCACCGCCGCCTGTTTGGGAGACTGCAACGTTTTCGGCACTTCTACCACTTTCATTTCCTGCGGGATAGAAGCTTCATATTCGGCCGCCAGCCGTTTCGCCGCCGCCAGATACTTGTCATCCATGGCTATACCTTGCATCTGGGCCACATGTTCGCGCAAGGACACGATATCAGGCAGCCAATAGCTGATGTCATCAATATAGGCTGGCTTGCCGGGAACAATATCGGTCTTGAGCCCGCGCTTGGCGGCGTCATTGATGAGTTTGGCCAGGTTAAGCATTTCCGCGGTCGACATGTCGGTCTTAATGACGGAGTTAACTTCCCGAATAATTGACGGCACGCGGGTTATAACCATGGGGGAAGCGACTTCATTCAGCATGGCTTTGATAAATTTCTGCTGCCGTTCAATCCGGCCCAGATCCCCTTCCGCGTCGCGGTACCGCACGTATTGGATGGCCGTTTTGCCATCCATTCGCTGTACGCCCGGTTTCAGGTCAATGACCAGGTTATCATAGGGATCTTCGTAGTACATGCGCTTTTCCACATCAATGGTCACACCGCCCACGGCGTCGACAATTTTATAGAAACCGGCAAAATTGATAAGCACATAATAATCAATCGGGATGCCCAAGAGTTCCTCCAGCGCCCGCAGCGTAAGCTGGTGACCACCATTGGCGTAGGCGTGGTTGATTTTATCCCAGCCATGCCCCGGAATCTTAACCCGGGTATCCCGGGGAATTGATAATAGCGCTACCTCTTTGCTATCCGGATCGACGGTCACCACAAAAAGCGTGTCCGAACGGCCGACATCGCCCGTACGTTCATCTACGCCCAGCACGGCAATATTAATTTTATGGCTAGGCGCAAGCCCCACCGCCCGCTTGGTCTTATTCAGCTTACCGTTAAAATATAAATACGAACCGGTCCCGACAGCCAGTGCGAGAAAGAGCACCAGCAGCACGAATAAAATCCGCTTCGTCTGCTGTTTGCGCTGGGTGGCGAGACGTCGCTCCAGACGTGAGGTCATAACCGTTTTCTCCCTTCCATGACAATTAATAAACAAGCCCCCGGATAGGGGGCTTGTTCTAAGTATAGCAGAATATGAACTTGCCAGTCAAGCCAATCGGGAGGTAATATCAGTAGCGCCGCAATAAATTCGTTTTTAAAGTTTTTGATGCCTTTCCTTTGGAAAAATTTCAACAAAAACAAGGTGAACGGGTAAGTTTATCGTGACCAATGATTTGGCATTGCCTGCAACAGACATCAATAATATTCATCGCTTGAGCTGGCAAATAGAACTGGTCTTCAAATGGATTAAGCAAAATTTTATTGTTAAACATTTTTTCGGTATCAACCAAAATCCCGTATATGGACAAATTTGGTTTGCCTTGATAAGGTATTCTCTGTTGCAAAACATATGCCAACAACTACCAAAAAAACATTCCCTGCTAGAAATGTTGCGAGCAATCCAAACATTCTTGTACCAGACATTTAGTGAATTGGTAGCTACCTTAAGCCGGGAGCCGGCTGGAACAAACCGAGGTAGGCGATCATTTAAAGATTAGGCACAAGCCTTCTCGATACTGCAGATGGAGGGATATATCTGTATTTTGTAGCTTAGCGACAAAGAGTCTGGATAATACTAGAAATATAGATAAAGGGTTAACCTTATACCGACGTTGTTTTAAACTAACTCCAAGAAAAGATTAAAACTGAATATTATTCTCAGAGATATTGCTTGTGTCTTATCTAAGTACGTTTGCTTTTTCCTCTTGACATTGCGCTTCTGTTTTTATACAACGCTAATGATAGAAAATACAAACAGAGTTACGTGTCAACTCATTTAAAAATGTTACCGAAGGATAATAGATCACTCATATAATTTTGTTACCCAGATGAGCTGTTACAGCCTTGTCTGGGTAGATGGTAGTAGTGGCAGACGTCACGGGGCGAGAAAGCACCTTTTCCAACTGGCGATGCAACGTAAGTGGATCTTAGGCTGTTTGACACGCCTTCAACTTTTGGATTTGTTCTGGCAACAGCGCGTTGGTTTCGATCAACCGTGTTGCGGGTGTTCTGGCCGTGTCGAATGTTTTTTTCACACGTCCCCCGCAACGCTCCTTTCGGATCAGCTTGCGTGTAGGCAGACAGTAATTGAAGTATAAATCATGCAGAGCATAGATGGAGTTCAGCCACTCTACTTGTTCCGGACGGTCATAGCGTTCATAGCCGACTAGCTGGCGTACAAGAAAGCCATTTTTCTGCTCCACGTGGGCATTGTCATTTTTTCGATAAGGACGACTACGCGTGAAGTGAATGTTGTTCGCAGTGCAAAAAGTTTTCAAATGGGCGTTTAAAAATGCCTGACCGTTATCACTGTGGATGGCCCAGGGTTTCATAGGCCACTCGGCGATAATGTGCTTGAGTTCACGGAGAACGGCAAGTTGGGATTTTCCTAGCAGCGCACGTCTGCGGGTGTAGCCGGAGACTACATCCGTCACCGTTAGCGTATAGGCGAAGTGGCCGAGCGACGAACCGCAAGTAACATTTTACAAAGTAACATTTTAACTGAGTGATTGCGAATTATTGACATTGCGTTGCACCAGCATTATAATGTTCATAGTTTATAGAAATGCAAGTAAATAGTACTTCCTCGTTAGGTGAGGCTCCTGTATAAACATAGGCCACTGCCCGGAAATGTCGAGAGACGCCAATGGGTAGAACAGGTATTACCGGCATAAGGTTTTACTTAAGGTGGCTGAGCATTTTGTTTGACTCTACGTTATACAGTGCCAAAGCTCAAACGAGTGGGGAGGTTAAATGATCACGCTTTTTTGTTATGCATTTTTTCTATTGTTCACGAGACCTTCCCGCATGGGGAGGTCTTTTTTGCGTTATATAAGAGGGAGGTGGGTATGTTATGGATACAGACGGATCAAAACGTAATACTACGACATTAAACAAGTACATGTCAATGCGTATTGTCGGCAAAACAACCAAATTTGATTTAGGAAGTGATTCAAATGGCTGTATTTACTTCGCACATACCCTCTCGCCGGTTTGGTCTTATTGACATACTGGTGATCGCATTCGTATTTGCCCTCCTGTTTTCGGTTCTTTACTTAGGCGCCGGTATGGTTATTCCCTTTTCTCCCGAAAACCAAATCGAAATTTCTACCGATCCGGCCGACTTGCCTTACTATGCTGGTCGGTCGCTCCTAAGAATGTTTATTGCCTATGGGGCCTCGCTCCTTTTTACTTTTATATACGGCAGTATTGCTGCAAAAAGCCGCACCGCCGAAAAAGTACTGGTCCCACTGCTAGATATTTTGCAATCCGTGCCTGTACTGGGCTTTCTTTCCGTTACCATTACCATGTTTATTGGTCTGTTTCCTAACAGCCTGTTAGGCGTAGAATTAGCCTCCATCTTCGCCATTTTTACCGGTCAGTGTTGGAACATGACCTTTAGTTTTTACCACTCGCTCACTACCTTGCCTCAAGATCTAAAAGAAGCGGCTGCCGTGTTGCGCCTTAACTGGTGGCAACGGTTTATTAAACTGGAAGTACCATTCGCCATGATTAGTCTGGTATGGAACAGCATGATGTCCTTTGGAGGCGCTTGGTTCTTCCTTGCAGCCAGTGAAGCCATCACCGTTCTCAACCAAGACATCCGCCTTCCTGGCGTTGGCTCCTTCATGGCTGCCGCTGTGGAAAAAGGAAATATGTCAGCCGTTGGCTACGCAATTCTTACCATGATTATTATGATTATGCTGGTTGACCAGCTATTCTGGCGTCCTATAGTAGTATGGTCGCAAAAATTCAAAATGGAGCGAACTGAAGCCATCGAGGTTTCAACTTCCCTTGTCTATGACATTCTTAAGCGGGCGGTCTTCGTAGCATGGGCGCAAAAATATTTCTTCGGCCCTATCACCCAACTAATCGATAGCGCATTCAATCGTTGCGCCCGCGTTAGCGGCAAAGTAGCCGCCCAAATTGAACATCTTACTCCGCTTTCTTATCTAACCGTAGCAATGAAATGGGCTTTGTTGCTGGCAACAATATACTATGTTGGTCAGCAAACCTACCAAGGGATCCTCTTGATTGCCTCCATGGGCTTTGATAAGCTAGTAAAAATCATCACTCTCGGCTTTTATACCCTGGGAAGAGTCACAGCCGCCAGTCTCATTGGTGTGTTGTGGACAGTGCCGGTCGGTGTGTGGATTGGCACAAATCCGCGCCTAAGTAAATTTTTTCAACCTATTGTTCAAGTGACCGCTTCCTTCCCAGCTAATATGATTTATCCCTTCGTCGTAGTTTTGTATCTGAACTACGGGATTAATTTTGAGCTTGGCTCCATTCTTCTTATGATGCTAGGCACCCAATGGTATATTTTGTTTAACGTCATTGCTGGCGCAATGGCAATTCCGACTGACCTCAAAGAAGCATCCACCGTCTTCAAACTCTCTGGTTGGCAAAAATGGCGCAAACTCATCCTGCCAGCCATCTTTCCCCATCTTATAACCGGTTGCATTACTGCCTCCGGCGGCGCTTGGAACGCCAGCATTGTATCCGAATTGGTGACTTGGAAAGACCAACAACTCAATGCTACCGGTCTGGGCAACTTTATTGGCCAGGTAACGGAAGCAGGTGATTGGTCGGGAATTCTCGGCGGCATCATCGTCATGTGCGCCTTTGTGATTATTATTAACCGCCTATTCTGGCGCAGACTCTATCACCTAGCCGAAACCAAATATCATCTGAATTAACACAGGAGGGGAACCCGTGATGAATAAACAACCATTAATTGAACTGAAAAATGTGCAAAAAAAATGGGATATGGGCGGCGGTAATGCAATTCCCGTCCTCGCCAGCATTAACCTTTCCATCTACGCCGGAGAATTTATCGCCATTCTCGGCCCGTCCGGGTCAGGAAAATCTACCCTGCTCCGCATTATCGCCGGCCTAACGCCGGCCTCTAGTGGCAAAGTTACCTACTTGGGCCAAGAATATCACGGTGTCAATCCTGGCGCTGCCATGGTGTTTCAATCCTTCGCCCTTTTCCCCTGGCTGACGGTATTAGAAAACGTCATGTTGGGCCTGGAAGCTAAGGCGATGTCCGATAAAGCAAAACAAGAAAAAGCACTACATGTCATTGATATGATCGGCCTCGATGGTTTTGAAAGCGCTTACCCGAAGGAACTATCCGGCGGTATGCAGCAGCGGGTTGGTTTAGGACGCGCCCTTGTGAGCGACCCGGATGTACTCTTGATGGATGAACCATTTTCCGCCCTTGATGTGCTGACAGCCGAAAACTTGCGGCGCGACATCCTTGAACTCTGGCGCGACAAAAAAATCCCTACTAAAGCCATTATCATGGTGACCCATGGTATCGAAGAAGCTGTCTATATGGCCGACCGCATTCTGGTAGTGTCCGGCAGCCCTGCCCGCATCAATGCCGATATGCCCGTTACCTTGCCCCACTGGCGGGATAAAAACGCTCCGGCTTTTGTTGGTCTTGTCGATAAATTATATTCACTGATGATGAAACGAGAACCAGCTGACTTACGTAAAATTCCCTTGCCTGAAGACCGAGAAATTGCCGCCATTCCCCACGTATCTGCCGGAGCACTGACAGGGTTTTTGGAATTATTAGAAGACTTAAACGAAAAAACGGATTTGTACAAGCTGGCTGACCGTTTCACGATGGACAGTGAAGATTTCTTTCCAATTGTAGAAGGTGCAACCCTCCTTAAATTTGCTAAAGTCGTAGACGGCGACATTGAACTTACACCTGAAGGCATACGGTTCGCCCAAGCTTCTGTTTTAGAACGCAAGGAGCTCTTCCGGACCCAACTTGTCAAAAACGTGACCGCCGTCAAAAAAATCCTAGCCATATTACAATCCAAGTCAAACAAACGCATGAATATCGAGTTTTTCGAAAACATTTTGGCCCGTTCCTTCCCACCGGCAGAAGTGCAAAGTCATTTGGATATTTTGATTGACTGGGGACGCTACGCCGAGCTTTTTGCTTATGATGAACAGAGTCGACAACTGTTTTTGGAGTAAGTATTTATGTGTATGAAATCTGCCAAGCCACCGACGCACCGGAAAATTTCAGTGCTCGAATAGCCTGCAGCCTTGAGCGGCGTAACCACATCGGCTGTCAAGTCAGGGACATATGCTTTCAGGGCCTTAAACCGGCCGGCCAAACAGTATCTCCCCAGCGCGGCCGGTATCATCACCGTCTCTACGGCGCAAACCGAAACCGTTTGCCCACTGCCATAGCGAACCTCCCCGGCGCCTTCAATAATTGTAAAAACGTAAAACTTGCTACCGTCGGCGACTTCTTCCACCGAACCGGCAACATCATATAACTCGACCGCAAAATGCCGCTCTGCCACCAGATATGTTTTACGCGAGCCATGGCCGCAGGCAACAACAAGCCCGGCAACCTTGCCCGTTTCATCCTGGCGATTAAAGTTAGCAACTTCACTGGCTTTTTCAATATGAAGCGGTCGTTTGGCGCCACTTGCGTCGGTCCGGTCATAATCGTAGATCCTGTATGTCGTGGTAGAATTTTGCTGAATTTCGACAACAATAATTCCTTCGCCTAACCCATGGATTGTACCGGCCGGTATATAAATGGCGTCCCCGGCCGATACGTCAACATAATTAAACCATCTTTCTATTTCTTTTGTTTTCACGAGCCGGTCAAGGTCGCGCCCGATAACGCCTTCCCTCAGATTGTAGACTATTTTGGCGCCTGGCTGCGCCGCCAGCACATACCACATTTCACTTTTGCCATAGTCTTGGTTTTCGACCGTCCGGGCATACCGATCATCAGGATGCACCTGAACGGAAAGTCGGTCATTGGCGTCAAGCAGCTTAATTAGCAGCGGGAACTTTGCTGTCCCCTTCCCCAGCACATTTTCCCCAAACAACGCCAAAAGTTGGGATAACGGTAAACCTTTGTACGCTCCGTTGGCAATTATGCTTATTCCCTCAAAGTTACACGCCACTTCCCAGCTTTCAGCAATTTTTCCGTCCGGCAGCATCCTCCCCAACTTTTCCAAATTACGGCCGCCCCAGAAGTAGCTTTTATATACCGGCTCGAACTTCAACGGATAGAGCATATAATCCCCCCCGTTGCTAAACGGCTAATTATTCTCCAGGGCTAACCGGGCAATCCAATAAGTTATTATGCTTTCGGCGCCTTGATTTAAATTCAGCCCGTTTTCCGTAATTCCGTCATAGCAGCCGCCAGACTCCCCGTCAATTAGGTTTAACTGCTGTGAGTTCACCCCGTGATACCAGGCGAAAGCCTTACGGGCCTGCGTAAGATAATCGGCGTTGTTCGTAACGTCATAGGCGGCAAGATACGCCAAGACGGTTTCGCCGGCTTCAAGCGGCTGCTCATCAAACTCTGCCGCCGGCCGGCCTTTGACCAGCCAGCCGTTACAACCGACTGGCTTAAAATATTCTTCGCGAAAAGTGACTGTTGCCAAAAATGCCAGGCTCTCTTCGGCAATTTCCAGGTAGCGAGGCTTTTGCAGATATCGGTAAGCCACGAACATAGCCCATGGCAATATGGCATTGCTGTATGTCAGGCTGTCTTCAAACCAGCACCACTCGCTTTCCCGATAGCGTTCGTACTGACAAGCAAGGCTTTCGGCCAGGCTCGCCATCAATCCCTTAGTTTCGTCAGCAATATATCCCAGGCCGATAAGCGAGTACGCTTTAGCCCGCAGCCATTTCAGGCTGAGGATATTGGGCAGTGCCTTTGCCAGCATATCGCGGCAGGCCTGTTTTATATTGGGCGGCAGCTTGTCGCTGCCCAGCGCGCGCCCCAAAGCCCAGATACACCGGCCGAAGCAGTCTTCAGAGCCTTCTTCCTCAATAAACTGCCGGGAATATGTCATGAAGTTTTTAAACTTGCCCGCCGCGGTTTGGGCATTCAGCATAAATGCCGCATATCGGTACGCTAGATCAAGATATCGTTGTTCGCCGTACCGTTCAAACAGCATTACGGCCATAATCAGCGCCCGTGCATTGTCATCGGTTGTATACCCCTTGGTTGGGTCGGGCACGCCGTATTTGGCGTGCTGCATTATCCCCGTGTCATCGGTGAGGCGGAATATGTGCCTGTCCATCAGCCCACCTCAGCCCTCGTTCTTCCTTGCTGCATAACGTTTATAAATAATTTTACATACTGCGTGGCAACGTTCCCCCATGTCATTGTCCGACCCAACAGCAAAGTCCGTTTTTCCATCTCCTGCTTTTTGTCAGGGTTGGCAATCACATATTTAATACATTTCGCCAGGGAGTCGGCATCCCGGAAGTCGGCAAGCAGCCCCCTCCCTCCGCCAAGCATTTCCTTGGCATAACTGTACGGCGTAGACACCACTACCCGACCATAACCTACGGCATAGGCGAGCGTGCCGCTCACCGCCTGGTCTTTGCCCAGGTATGGCGTCAGGTATATGTCAGACAGCTGCAGATAGTAAATTATTTCTTCCTTGGTAAGATATTTGTCCACGAACTTGACATGTTCCTCAATCCCCAGGCGTTTAACCATTTCCGTCAGCTGCTGACGATATTGTTCACCCGATTGTTGTTTGACACAGGGATGAGTTTTGCCCAGGATGAGATAAATTACATTTTTGTAGTCCTGAACGACTTTGGCAATTGCTTCGATGCCGTATTCCAGTCCCTTGCCCGGACTGATCAAGCCGAATGTACTGATGACATGGTGATCTTTGTAACCATGTTTTTCTTTGAGTTTTTCGCGCGGTTCCATATTGCGAAAAGGAACGCCATGGTGGATAACCTCGACTTTGCCGCGATCGATGCCGTAAATATTTTCCAGTATCTCCAGCGTGTTCCTTGCCATGGTAACCAGTCGCGTGCTCTTTTGCCCAAGCACCCGCAAGATGGCTAGCTGCTTTTCCGATGGGTTAGGCAATACGGTGTGTAAGGTGGTAATGACCGGCACTTGCAAGTTTTCAACCAAATCCAGAATGTATTCGCCGCACTCGCCGCCGAAAATGCCGTACTCATGTTCAATAATCACCAGCTCGATATCCGATGCGTTAATCTTGCGGGCAGTTTCCAAGTAGCTGGTGCGGTCGTGCTGCCTAATTTCCATAACTACCTTGTCATCATAATAATAATCCGAGTTGTTTACCGCAATTACCACCGGTTTGATGAGCGGCACAACTGTAGCCATCGCGTTCACAAGGTCCTGCGTAAAGGTTGCCAGGCCGCACTCCCGCGGCGGATAAGTACTTAAAAAGGCAATTTTTCTCATTCTGTTCAGCGCAGTCATCTCCATCCACCTCCAAACACAATCATTTTTAAGCATTTTTTATTTACTAGTGCAAAAAAATCTCTGCCGCCATCTATACAACACCGCACAAAGGGCATTGTAGGTGATACGCGGCAGAGAAGCTGGGTTACGACTAGCCTCAGCGGCACTGCATACGCCAAATACGTGCCATCCGTTTTTTATATCAGGTTGTCTTCTTCTTTCGGTTCGGGACATCGTTTTATGTATTCAAGCAGATCGCTTAGTGAAGCAGTTGCCAAAGCAATGCACGTATCTGCAGCACCATAGTACATCTTGATTTGGCCCGTCGTTTCGTCCAATATCCAGCCGCAGGGGAATACGACGTCATCGACGTCCCCTTCCCGCTCATAGGGTTCTGACGGACCAAACACCCATTCATCGCTCCTGCGGAGTACGTGTAAAGGGTTTTCCAGATCAAGCAGTGCAAGTCCCAGCCGGTAAATTGCTCCTGCCGCTGTCTGTCTCACACCGTGATAAAGGATAAGCCACCCTTCCGGAGTTTCGAGCGGTGGCGGGGAAAGGCCAATTTTATTGCTATCCCACCATCCGCCGCGGCGGGCATTAATCAGCATTTGGTGGTCGCCCCAATATTTCAAATCATCAGACCACGATACCCAGATGTGTGCCCCCGGACCATAGTTGGCCGAAACAGGCCGGTGAACGAGCAGCCATTTGCCGTTGAACCGCCGCGGAAAAAGCGCAGCATCTTTGTCATCAGGCGGCATAATGGGGCCAAGCCGTTCAAAGTTAACAAAATCTTTAGTCAACGCCAAAGATACCAACGGACCGCCCCGGGAATAGGCCGTATACGTGACGGCCCATTTGCCTAATTCTTCAATCCAGGTTATGCGGGGATCCTCAATCCCCCAGATTTCTTCCGGATAACGTTCCGGGTCGGGTTCAAAAGTGGGAACAGGGTCGATCTGCCAATTTGTTACCCCATCTTCACTGATCGCTTTCGTTAAGTGGGAAAAACCCCGCCGGTCTTCAACCCGCGCCAACAGCAGCACTTTGCCGTTAAACATGGTTGCCGCAGGGTTAAACACCGTATTGGCAGCATAGGGCCAATCGTGGGCGGTCAATATGGGGTTGTCAGGATGCCGTTTAAACAGTTCTCGGTAAGTATTATCGTGATTTCGCAATTTACTTTGAAAAGACATAATAAAACCTCCTAACCAATTAATAATGTCGCTTGATAGGCCACATTAAAAATCAGCTGGAGTGTTTAACAGGGCAATAAGCAGAAACGTGTTAGCACTCATTATAGTCGAGTGCTAACACGTTTTATTTTATAGAATTTTGCACTGCTCGTCAAGATGTTTCGGCAATTTACCGTGTCAATCTTTTATAGGGTCCCACGACTAAATACGTGTAATAATTTGGTAGTATAACTTACTTGAATTTTAAAAATAACGGAATACTTTTTGCTATAGTCAGTAATGCACGGAGTACGAATGGAGCAGTACCTTGCTTGTTAGATCTTTGCTAGCGTCCATGCTAGCTAATCCGCGATACGGCCTAGAAATTACCACTGCTTAATAACCATCGATGTCTATTGCTGCTATTAGAAAGCAACAATTGTTTCCCCTGTTTTGCTCGGGAAAACGCAACTCTCATCAACTCCCATGCTATTGACCACTAAATACAGGTTTTCTTTTTTCTAGGAAGGCCCGCATTCCTTCCTTCTGGTCGGCTGTAGTAAAACACATGCCAAAAATTTCAGACTCAAACATATAGCCCGATTCTGAATCCATCTCGACACCTTTATTAATGGCTAGTTTTGCTTGGCTAACCGCCAGCGGAGCCTTAGCTATCATCTTATTGGCTAGCGCCTTGGCAGCTACCATTAATTCATCGGCGGAAACAACCCTATCTACCAAGCCGATGCGCAAAGCTTCTTGGGCGTCAATAATATCCCCACTAAAAATAAGTAGTTTAGCTTGTCCCTTTCCCACCAACCTAGTGAGTCGCTGGGTGCCACCAAAGCCTGGAATTATGCCTAGATTGACTTCCGGTTGGCCAAACTTAGCTTTCTCAGATGCTAAGCGGATATCGCACGCCATAGCCAGTTCACAGCCGCCTCCCAAAGCGTAGCCGTTAACGGCGGCGATAACTGGGCGGGGAAAGTTTTCAATGCGGGAGAAGACTTGCTGCCCCAATCGAGCCCATTCTTTGGCCTGCATGGCGCCCATATCGGCCATTTCGCTGATGTCCGCTCCAGCCACAAAAGCCTTCTCGCCGCTCCCCGTTATTATCAGTGCCCCTACACTCTGGTCATCCTCCAAGGACCGAATGATGCGGTCAAGCTCCAGCATTGTAGCCAGATTGAGGGCATTCATCTCTTTGGGACGGTTCACAATAATAACGGCTATTGCGCCATCTCTTTCCACCACGATATTGTCAGGCATCACCCTATCCTCCTTACTTTATCGAGTAATCATAGAAACCACGGCCGGATTTGCGGCCCAACCAGCCAGCATCGACGTATTTACGAAGTAGCGGACATGGGCGGTACTTGGGATCTCCGTATCCCTTGTAAAGCACCTCCATAACATACAAAATAGTATCGAGGCCTATCAGGTCGGCGAGGGCAAGTGGCCCCATCGGATGATTAAAGCCCAGTTTAGCCACGTTGTCAATATCCTCGACACTAGCCACCCCCTCCATGAGGGCATAAATCGCTTCATTGATCATTGGCACCATGATCCGATTGCCACAAAAGCCTGGAAAATCCGCTACTTTGACTGGAGTTTTCTTCAAGGTAAGAGCCAACTCCCGCGTTGTTTCATAAGTCTCCAACGAAGTCGCAAGACCCATGATAACCTCAACTAGCTGCATTACCGGCACCGGGTTGAAAAAGTGCATGCCAATCACTTGGTCCGGCCGTTTGGTTACTGCGGCAATCTGGGTAATTGGTAATGAAGAGGTATTGCTGGCAAGGATAGTGTGAGCCGGGCAGGTATCATCAAGAATAGTAAATATTTCTTTCTTGACATTAAAGTTTTCCGTAACCGCTTCTACGGCAAAATCGACGGCAACTGCGGCGGCGGCCAAATCCAGCTCACCTCTTATCCGCCCCAACGTTGCCTGCCGGTCTTCTTCCGTCAGTTTGCCCTTTTCCACCAGCCTAACCAGGTTCTTATCGATAGTCTTAAGGCTGCGGTCAATAAATTCTTGTTTGATATCGTGAATTACCACTTCCAAGCCGGCAGCAGCGGCGACTTGGGCAATACCACTGCCCATTTGTCCAGCCCCGATCACCAAAAGCTTTTGAATCGCCATATCTTATACCTCCTAGTTTTTCTATTGCCATAAAACAGCGAAACACTTTATCGTCACTGAAAAAGCACTCAGAAGTAAGATAACTTCGTCTACCTACGCTACAGTTTTTCGATTACAGTGGCAATAGCCGGCCCACCGCCTACGCATAGAGAAGCCACACCATAACGCACACCACGCCGATTCATCTCGTAAATGAGAGATACAATTATCCTAGCCCCAGTGCAGCCCACCGGATGCCCAAGGCCAATACCAGAACCGTTAGCGTTAATCTTATCGAAGGGTATCTTAAGTTCACGATTTACGGCTAGAAATTGGGCTGCAAAGGCTTCGTTTATCTCGTAGTAACCAATGTCTTCCGCCTTAAGGCCTGCGTATTTTATCGCTTTTGGTACGGCGTAAACAGGACCAATACCCATAATCTCAGGTGCAACACCGGCGTTAGCTGTAGCCAAGATCTTAGCCAATGGCTTGATCCCGAGTTCCCTGGCTTTGTCCGCCGCCATGAGCACGAGGGCGGCTGCGCCGTCGTTGATACTCGAAGCATTGCCCGCGGTGACGGTACCGTCTTTCTTAAAGACGGGCTTCATGGCCGCCAGCCTCTCCAGGGTAACGTCGACCCGCGGATGCTCGTCCCTGTCAACTACAACCGGTCCTTTACGAGTCTGGACAGTGACGGGGACGATCTCCTCATTGAATATTCCGTTTTGGATGGCCCGAACGGCCCGCTGATGGCTCATGAGAGCTAATTCGTCCTGTTCTTGCCGAGTGACGTTGTATCGTTCAGCCAGGTTCTCAGCCGTGACACCCATGTGGTAACCCATCATGGCGCAGATTAAGCCGTCGTAGAGCATAGAGTCGTAAATATCGCCATGACCCATGCGATAGCCTTCCCTGGCACCTTTCAGCAGGTAGGGGGCCTGGGACATGCTTTCGATGCCCACAGCGACAGCTATGTCGGTCTTACCCAAGAGGATGGACTGACTGGCCAATTCCAGTGCTTTCATCCCGGAACCGCACTGCTGATCGACAGTATAGGCGTAGCCGCCCGCCGGCATGTTGCACTTGATCTGGATCTGGCGGCCGGGGTTGCCTTTGGCGCCGGCTTTATAGATCATACCACAGGCAACCTCGGTGACCATGTCCGGACTCACCCGCGCTTGGGCTAAAGCGGCATTAACGGCCGTAACTCCCAAGTCAACAGCGCTAACATCTTTGAGCGAACCGAGAAAATCGCCGATAGGAGTACGCTTGGCCCCAACAATAACAACTTCCCGCATATTAAACCCTCTTTTCCTATTTAGATTACTTTATTTTGCCGCAATGCCTCAATCTCAGCATCGGTCATGCCCACTAAAGTCTTAAGAACCTCTTCAGTATGCTGCCCGAGGAGCGGCGCCGGCGTGGTGTTAATGACTGTGGTTTCCGAAAAACGCATAGGAGTAGCCGGAAGCTTCACTTCGCCGAAAATTGGGTCATTTACCTCGATTATCATATCGCGCATCAATAGCTGCGGATCCTGCAGCAGCTGTTCGATATTGAGAACAGGCGCTGAAGGTACTTCGTGAACCTCCAAGATATGCAGCGCTTCATTAACATCGGCGAAAGACTGCAGCCACGTTTCGATAGCAGTAACCACGTCACTCAAATTTTCAGCCCGGGCCGTGGGAGTATTATAGCGGGGATCATCGATCATCTCCGGTCGGTTCATGGCTGTGCACAACCTTGTCCAGATGGCTTGATTCAGCGCCCCCAACACTATATAATTGCCGCGGCCGGCATCGAACACGCCGTAAGGGGCCATGGTGGCATGATGACGACCGCTACGCATGGGTTTATCCTGGCCGCCGCTCATGGTGTAACGCGGAATGGCCGTTTCGATAATGGCCGTCAGGCAGTCACGCATCGATATGTCGATGTACTGACCTTTACCAGTCTTTTCACGGTAATAAAGCGCCGCCCCAATAGCCCCCAGGGCGTGAGCGCTAGCATTTACATCTCCTATGGAAGTGCCTGAACGGGTCGGCGGCCGATCTGGGTCGCCGGTCATCCACATAAGGCCGCTCATGGCTTGGGCCACAATATCGTAGCCCACTCGTTGCGAATATGGACCCTTCTGGCCGAAAGTTGATATGGAACACATAATGATATCCGGCTTGACCTTTTTGAAAGCTTCGTAAGAAAAACCGAGTGAATCCATAACCCCGGGTTTGAAGTTCTCGGTGATGATATCAGATTTCTTGGCCAGTTCAAACACGATTTCCTTAGCCTTGGGATCTTTCAGGTTAAGGGTTATTGACTTCTTCCCCCGGTTAAGCATCATATAATAGCCGCTCTGGCCCTTGACAATAGGAGAAAAGGCTCGTTCGTCCGCCCCCTTACCCGGCTGCTCGATTTTTATAACTTCAGCCCCTAAGTCGCAAAGCATCTGGGTCAGATAGGGACCGGCAAGTACACGGGTAAAATCGAGAACCCGAATTCCGGCAAGATTTTTTTCTGTCATCGTTTTCACCCTCGCATTACATATTTTTTATTTATTTAAACCTTTATCTCCAACAATTTTTATTAAGCGGTGTGAGTAAACCCACACCGCTTTCCGTTTTTATCTTACCTACCAGTACCGTATTTTGTTAAGGCAACCAAGATGGCGTCCGGCAACTCTCCCGCCGTCACCGGCCAACGATCGACGGCCTCGCTGGTGGCAACAATCACCGGGCCAGTAAAGTCCGGCCGAGTGGCGCAATCCCTACCGCAACTGCTGAGTACTAACAAGACATCATAGTTTTCGTCGTCCCAACGGACAAAAGTAATCCCCTTAGCTCGCATCGACAATTCCTTAAATATAGTTGGCATGTCGACGTACGGATTGCAGTTGCCACAAAACTTTACCCCAACCTTCATTGTTGCCAAGCTTCCTATTTTTTGCCTTTAGCTGCCGCTTCCAGCGCCGCCTTAACCTCATCAGCAGGAACGCCGGCGATATCCAGAGCGCAGCGTTTCTTGTGTTCGAGGTTAGAAAGTTTGGAATAAAACACCTTTTGCGCCTGGGGCGACCCTGCACCGTGCATACTTTCCACTAGAGCGGTACCGCCGGTCATATTTTCGATGAGGCGGGCAATACGCATGCGGTATTCGGTGGGTATGGTGGACACGCCTTTAAGATATTTTTCGACATATTTGCCGATCTCAGGATTCCTAAGGTCGGATTCGGACGGCATGGTGGCCGTAATGCCGCCGCCGATATCCTGGGCAAGGCGGTCAATCTCGTAGATTAGTCGAGTAACGTTGTGTTTTCCGACGTTAGCCAGCAACGGGTCGACATAGTAGGCGCCTGAAGCGGTGGGCTTACCTTCGGCGGAGCAGGCGATCGAACAAGCATACAGCGTTTCGGTCAAGTGAATCATTTCGTTGATCTTTTCCTTGATATGCGCTGCCTTCCCGTAGCCGCTCATATCCGCCATGACGGCGGCCGCGCCGATGACTACGTCGGATACGCCGCCCTTGCAACCGCCATAGTTCTGGCGGTGGTAGCAGGCAAACCGTTCCACCAGCAGGCCGGAGAATTCTGTCTCGCCGCACATAAAGACCTTTTCCCACGGCACAAATACATTTTCCAGCACGGTTAGACACTCGCCCCCTACGATGCCGTAACGGGCGTTCCCCTGGTCGATCTCACCCTCGCACTTGCGATCGTCATTAGTCTGACGGCCGAATATGTGCAAAACTCCCGGAGCATCCACGGGTACGGCGCAGGACACGGCATAATCCTTATCCTCCTCCGTCATAGCCGTGGTCGGCATGATCAACATCTCATGAGAGTTGACCATCCCAGTCATATGAGCCTTGGCACCACGGATGACGATGCCCTTGTCATTCTTTTCAACCACATGGACATAAAGATCCGGGTCAGCCTGCTGGCTGGGGCGGAGGCTACGGTCGCCCTTAGGGTCGGTCATAGCACCGGCAACCATAATATCGTTTTCCTGGACATATTCGAGGTACTTCTTGAATCGCTGATGATATTCGGTTCCCAGCTTCTTGTCCATCTCGTAGGTTACGGTGTAAAGAGCGTTGAGGGCATCGAAACCGACGCACCGCTGGTAACAGGTACCGGTTTTCTGGGAAATCATCCTCAGCATTTTCACCTTTTTCACAAGATCGTCAACGCTTTGGTGAATATGGGTGAACCGGTTGATCTTCTTGCCGGTAAGATGGGACTTGACGGTCATGAGGTCCTCATAAACTGGATCGTGAGCCAGATCGTAGGTAAGGGCCGCAGAATTGACATGGCCGCGGATGAAAGGATGATCGACCACTTCCTCACTTTTCAAGAGCTGACCTTTTACATACACCTTGATGTTCCGTTTTCGCAAGCTATCGATATACTCCTTGCCTGTTTTCATGTTTAATCCCCCTTGTATATTAAGAGTAGCGACCAGTTGATTAACATAATCAACCGAAGCTGCTCTTCTTTATTTTTGAAACTGAAACATTATCAAAATCTCTTTACGATCCTGGGATGTCTTTGGGAAAATAGCCGTAGGTGGATGTCTACCAAGGGAATGTTCCGTCTCCCCCTGTTGCCCCTCTTATCAATGTTATCTCGCGGTCCATCCGCCGTCGACTAACAGCGTATGACCGGTAATATAGTTAGACCAATCCGACGCAAGGAATACTACCGGCCCAGCCAAGTCCTCTACCGTACCCAATCTGCCTAACGGAGTATTACTCAAAATCGATTGCAACCGAACTTGGTCGCTTAGCCACCCCTCAGTCATAGGCGTTCGGATATACGCCGGGGCAATACAGTTCACATTGATGTTGTATTGAGCCCACTCCAAAGCCAGAACCTTAGTCAGCTGGACAATGCCCCCCTTGCTGGCGGCATAAGAAGCCAGCCAAGGCAGGCCGATAACCCCCAAAATGGAAGCGACATTGATTACTTTACCGCTTTGTTGCTTGATCATCTCTTTTCCGACACGCTGAGCTACTAAGAAAATACCTTTCAAGTTCGTATCAAGCACTTTGTCCCAATCTTCCTCAGTAACCTCAACCACCGGTTTGCGGATGTTCATCCCAGCATTATTCAGCAAAATGTCAATTTTGCCGAAAGTCGCAAGAGCTTTCTCAACCATTGCATTTACTGCAGCCGGTATGGTAACATCGCAAGAAATAGCCATTGCTTTGCGACCCATATTCCTTATTTCTTGAGCTGCTTTTTCCCCCTCGGCCAGGTTACGGCTAACGATGACGATATCAGCTCCGGCATGAGCCAGAGCACAGGCCATACCAAAACCGATACCCTTACTACCTCCGGTTACCAACGCCGTCTTGCCGCTAAGGTCTGCACTAGGAAAATTCATGGCAAACACCTCCAGAATTTATTTTTAGCTAATTTATTTGTATCGTAGACCCCAGTGTTTATGCTGGCTGTAGAAGCTACCACCTTTTTCACTCCCATCACAAACAAATGAGGTTCTACGAAAATGAAAACCTATGTTCGAGCCTTATTCTCGGTACTGTTTCTTCTCTTACTGCCGATAAGTGACATTTTAAGCGCATGCAATTCTATCAGCCTCTCATTCCCTTAGCTTTGCGTATGTATTACCTACTAGACACAATGCCGCCAACCTTGATGAAGAATTTGGTATGCGCGTTTCTACTGTCAAAACTCACAAGTAAGCCGCCAAAAGTGCCTTTTTTTGTTTCTACCCACTGCTTCGCTCGCTAATTCAAAATTAGCGATGAATGGCATCTTGACAAAACTACAATAAGATTGGCAAAAATTATTATCTTGGGATCGCGTTGCTTTTTGTGGCCACCAATGTCTCGATGCTTAGCGTTTCCTCCTTTAGTAGACAAGTAACCAAGGCGCCCAGTGCACTGCAGGCGGCAAACATAAAGAACACTTTGTCGTAAAAAATACCTTGGGCCGTTTTTTCTACAAGATATCCGGCTAACAACGGCGAAAGGAAAGCACCCAACTGGCCGATGCCATTGGCCAGGCCTATTGCCGAACCGAGTACCTCTTTAGGATAACGCACTTGCGGATAAGCATAGATGACCCCCCAGATCAGATTGACGAAAAACCCATTTAAAATCAGCATCACGATTAGTAAATTGATGTTGCCTTTCGGCACCTGACCCAGGTACATAAGCACAGGAATAGAAACAAGAAAAGATATCAGCGCGACAGGCTTGGTTCGGTGGAAGACCTTATCCATAAGCCAGCCGCCGCACATCGTCGATACAATCGCCACAACATATGGCAAGGCCGAGAGTGCGCCCATCTTGGCAAGGCTGAAACCATGCTGTTCGAAAAGGAAAGAAGATATCCATGTTGTGCTACCCCAATAAACAGCCAGCAGGCAGAACAACTGCGCCGAGTACATCCATAGACTTTGGTCTTTTAAAATAACGCTAACACCAAGTTTTTCGACCGCGGCCTCGTCTGACACAAGTCCTGCTTTAATATAATCGTACTCTTCCTGGGAAAGCCTGCCGCGCTTGAGCATCTCTTCCGGCTTATCGGAAACAAAATAGTACAGCAAAAATATACCGATAACCCCAGGCACGGCCAAAATGTAAAAAATTGTCCGCCAATCGCCACCTAGCGCTGCAGCGATAGAGGTAATTACCACGGGTATGATAGCTGGCGCAAAAGCCCAGGTTGTAGAAAAGAAGGCAGTGGCGCGCCCCTTTTCACTTTTCGGAAACCAATCCGCTATGGTTTTATTGGCTGGTGAGAAATGATGGCCTTCGCCAAGCCCAAGACCGAGCCTTAAAAGGACAAATTGAATGTAGTTCCGTACCATGCCAGTAAGGAAGGTGACTGCAGTAAATACGACAATGGCTATTCCCATAACGCGTTTGGGTCCTATTTTATCCGCCAGATAACCTGCACTGACCTGAGCTAAAGCGTAAGCGAAGAAAAAGATTGACGCCGCAAAACCGATTTCCTGATGGGTTAAGTTAAGGTCTTTCCTGATAAGTGGCAAAAACGTCAAAACGCTGATCCGGTCAAAATAGTTAATAATGTACAGTAACCAGAGCATGATAAGGACAATGTGGCGGTAACCCCAGATTTTTCTTGCGCCACTTTGCACTACGTTCATAAGTGCACTCCTCTCATATAAAATCATGTTGGTATATTGCCGCGGCGCTAAATATTAATGCAAATTTCATGCCAGACCGAAAATTCAGACTTTATGCGTTTTATTGTTTTAAATAAAACGCACCTGGTGACATATTTCACCAGGTGGCACCATTAAATGTTACAATAATTAGCAAATGTCTGGTGAAAAAAATCACTAATGGTGCTATTTTTCACCAGAACAAACAGTATACGCTGAGAGTATAAAGATTTTTATTTTGTCTAATTGATAAAATCCAGATTACTTTCATGTGTTTCTGCTCAATTTTTGCCCAAAACCTACTAAAATCACTGGCCAAATAGGAAATACGGTCAGTAAGTGTAGATAGATACATTTAACTTTCGCCCGAAAAAGTCCTGCTCCGCGACAACAGCTTAATACCGTATTTGGCCGCCTTCTTAACAATTGTCGAGTGATCGAGACCAAGCTTTTCCGCTGCCTGACGTGAGCTTTTGTATTTTTCTAGAGCCCGACAGAAGAACTCCCTTTCAAACTCCTCTTTTGCCTCCTTATAGGTCTGTTCTCTACCAATACTGTCATCGCGCCACACATATATTGCCTTTTTCATTTCGTCCGGTAGGTAGTCTAGGGTAATCTCATCCCGGTCACAGATCACTACCAGGCGTTCTATCAGATTTTCTAGTTCCCGCACATTGCCTACCCATGTATAGTTGGTAAAAGCATGATACACATCGCCGGAAATTCGCTTGGATACATTATATTTCTTGTTATATTTGTCTAATAGATAATTTACTAACGGAATAATATCCTCTGGTCTTTCTCGCAGTGGCGGAATGTGAATCCTTAACACATTCAACCGATAGAATAAATCCGACCGGAATTGCTTCTGGTTTACCATCTCTTGCAAATCCCGATTAGTGGCTGCAATAAGCCGCACATCGACCTTCACGACCTTTTTGCCACCAACCCGGTAAAACTCCTTCTGCTGAACAAAACGCAACAACTTAACCTGAAGTGCCAGCGGCAACTCCCCTATTTCATCCAGCATAACCGTGCCGCCATTAGCCATTTCGAAGAGACCAGTCCGGCCTTCCTTCTTTGCCCCGGTAAAAGCCCCACCCTCGTAGCCAAATAGCTCGGATTCCAATAATGTTTCCGGAATAGCCCCGCAGTTTATTTTCAAAAACGGTAACCCTTTACGAGGACTATACCTGTAAACAAGATCGGCGATGACTTCCTTGCCGACCCCTGACTCCCCAGTAATTAGAAGCGGCGCATCGACCTTAGCAAATTTAATTGCGCTGTCCCGCACCACCTCCATTTTCCTACTGCGAAAAATGAGCTTTTCGTTAAACATCTGCTCTTCGGTCATTGTCTCAACGATCTGAGAATATTGTGTCAGCTTTTTCTGCGATTCAGCCAACTCTTCTTTAAGACGATTTATCTCCGTCATATCGCGCACATTGGTCACAACGCGGATTATCCTGTTGTTGCTGTCGAAAACCGGACTGCCGGTGATAACGCTCTGCCGACCCGAGCGGAAGGTCTGACTAAAAGTATGCGATTGACCAGTCTTTAACACATGTATCGTTACCGAATCAGAAACCAGACCCTTTTCTACAATCGACTGCGCCGTTTTCCCGATGATTTCTTCCCTTGGTATGCCCGTAATCCGCTCATAGCTCGAATTAATCCTGATAAAAACCCCGTTCTCATCAGCAACAACAATGCCATCGTGGGACGACTCGAAAATTGCCTCAAGCTCTTTGTTGATTTCCTCTAACTTGTTGATTACCAAATCCCGAAGTTCGGCGTTACACATTACACCGATATATCCCTTAAAAAATTCTGTTTCCACATAGCAAAGTTCGAGCAACCCGTTCTTGGTTTGGACAATCTTAAACTCTCCTGCTGCTGGTTGGCGATGTCCCGAAAATCCCTGTAATACCGTGCCACGTTTAAAATCCTCTGTCGATAACCTGGAATCAGCGTATAGAATAGTCCCATCTTCGGAACAAATCACGAACATGAAAGTTCCCTGTTCGAAAAGCATTATCGCTATTCCCCCTACGGAGAGTTTATTTTTAAATGCTTAGCATCATAAGATGCAAAGTTAAGTTTATCGCTTTAGGTTCCTATGAAGCAAAAAACAAGAGGCAGAAACCTCAAAGTTCTGCCTCCCGACAAACCTAATCAGGCGCTTACGCAGTTCTGCCACCCGCGCCATTTTGTTTTATCTTGTTGAAGCTGTCTGCCTAATTCTTCTAAAACAAGTTCGGTAATTTTGCGGCCAACTTTATTAAGTTTGTCGTCAAGCCGGCACTAAAACTCTTGAAAGTCCATTTTGCCAGATAAATTATTTAAAAACATCTTCAAATACCAAAAGGAGTAACGGCATAACAAAACGAAGTTTCTTTTCCTATAGAAGACATCCCCTCTTAAGTAATCGATTTTGATTACTCATCCTGCCAGATGGTGGTGTCTTCTTCTCTTTTCCATGAATACTCCTACAATAATTTTTCTTATTTCACGGTATAACCGGCATCTTCCACCGCTTTTTTGATGTCGGCCAAGCTGGATTTTTCGTCGTCAAACTCAACTTTGAGCGTTTTTGCCGCCAAATCAACTTCAGCGGCCATTACGCCCGGCAGACCGCGGACGGCCTTTTCCACCGTCGCTTTGCAATGACCGCAGCTCATACCTTCCACAGTAAGCGTCGCTTTTTCCAGTTTACCTCCATGACAGCCGCAATGTTTGCACATAGTTCTTCCTCCCTTATAGTTTTTCTTGTACGGCTTTGATTTTTCCCGCCATCGTCAATTCCTTGTCGCGGCGGTCATCAATGCGGATGAGAGTCGACACCCTTTGCGCTCCGGCCTCAAATGGCACTTCGTGCATTTGCCGGATGACCTCCATAATCCGGTCCAGGTCGCCTTCAATTACCGTCGCCATTGGCGTCAACTGGTATTTGAGGTCTTTGGCCTGTTCCAGCACCTTATGGCAGGCGGCCACATACTGGCTGATGCTTGTGCCTACGCCAAGAGGCGCAATGGTCACTTCCACAATTGCCATAAGTTCTCCCCCTTTTTATTTCGGCAATAATTTTAGGATCTCTTTGCAAAAAGCCGGCAAATCAGCTGGCAACCGCGATGTAATCAGCTTGCCGTCGATGATGACCTCCAGGTCATGGTAAATAGCGCCGGCATTGAGAACATCCGTCAAAATGGACTTATAACAGGTAACATTGCGGCCGCGCACGATGTCGGCCTCAATAAGCATTTGCGGCCCGTGGCAAATTGCCGCTACCACCAGGCCGGCTTTGTCGGCCTGCTTCACTAGGTCCACCAGGCCGTCATGCACGCGCATCCGGTCGGGCGCCTGGCCGCCGGGAATAATGAGCCCTGCATAATCAGCCACGTTTACTTCGTTCGGCGTCAAGGTCGCCGTGAGCGGATAGCCGTATTTGCCTTTATAAACGCCTTTGGCCGGAGCGACCACATCTACGGTGTGACCCGCTTCTTTCATACGGTAGTAAGGATACAGGGCTTCCATTTCTTCAAAACCGTCCTCAATTAGCAGCATTACCTTAGCCATAGCCTGTCACACCTTTCGGACTGTCACTATTAAAGTATTCGCTTTCTAGCAAAAAAAACCTGCCGGTTATTCCCGGCAGCGAAATTTAATGTTGTCCTTTCGGGAATTTCTTGTCAATTAGCGGCCAAATTTCCGGCTGTTCCTGCCCTAACCGCCAGATCGCAATGCCGGCCGGGTTATACTTGGCCACCACATCCAATTTTGCGGCAGTACTCCGATCGTTTTCAAACCAGACTTCATGGCCCTTGTATTTGAAGTGGGGCGCCTGCACTGTCTCGTCGTATAAAATCTTAGCGCCGTATTTCTCCGCCAGCACGATGGCATCGACATATTTGACCGTTTCAGCCGGTCTGTCTTTATCCGGCGGCCAGTCGTAACCATAGGCGCCCACACCGGCAATAACTTTGTGCGGCCCACCAGCCTGCTCAATCGCGTACTTCAAGTTCTTTTCATACCAGTCTATCGGCGCAATAGGGCCTGGCTCAGAAGTCGCCCAATGGCGGTCGTACAGCATCACCTGGATGAAATCGGCGTTTTTGGCCAATGCGCCATGATCATACGCGCCGTGGACGCTCTCGTGGACATCCACCTTAGGAAACACCGAAACAATCACCGTCTTGTTGATGGCCTTCAGTTTCGGATAAAGCTCAGCCATAAAGGCGATTAAATTATCTTTTTGCTCCGGCTTTAACAGTTCAAAGTCAATATTGACGCCGTCATAAGGCTTCTCCCTCACAACCTTGACAATGTTGTTGATGGTTTTGGTGCGTATGGCCGGGTCGCTGAGAATAGTATCAATGGCTCCGGTTTTATAGGTGATGAGCGGAAAGATTTTTAGCCCCGCCTGTCTAGCCGTGTCGTAAACGAGTTGACTCTCTCGCGTCTCGAGCGTGCCGTCGGCGGCCGCCTTATACCAAAAAGGCGCAACATGGCTCATATGGTTGGCAAAGGCTTTCATGCTGGGGAAAGACCCGGTCTGATCAGGAGTGCCCGGCCAGGGATTTTCATAGTAGCCGATAACCATGCGGGACGGCATAAGCGCCGCTTGTTTACCCGGACCCGGATTGTCAGGAAGCGGTTTTGGCGCCGGTTTGGTGCTGCACCCACCTGCCATCACAGCGGCAAAGACAAAAACCAAAAGCAAAAAAACAGCTACCGATTTCCAGTTTCGCAAAAGCGTCACCCTTTCCATACATTTGTCTGATTTTAGTATGGGCGGGCGAAATAGAAATCATGCGAACATAAAAAAACAAGCGAGGATTCTTCCCCGCTTATCTTCGGCCGGTAACCCGTACTTATTTTTAATTAATCGTCGTAGCTGCGGCTGTAGGCCACCTGCAGCACTTCGTCGGGCAGTTCTTTTTCCCAGCGAGCTACGACAACGGCGGCGACGCAGTTGCCGATCAGGTTGCAAACCGTGCGGCCCATGTCGAGGATACGGTCAACGCCCAAAATGATGGCCACGCCTTCTACCGGGAGACCGAAAGCGGCGACAGTACCGGCAATAACGATGAGAGACGCGCCCGGCACGGCCGCAATACCCTTAGTAGACAGCATCAGCGTCAGCACCATAAGAAGCTGCTGGGGCAGTTCGAACGGCACGCCATATACCTGGGCGATGAAAACAACGGCCAACGCGCTGTAGAGGGTGGAACCGTCCAGGTTGAAGGTATAGCCTGTCGGCAGCACAAAGGTGACGATATGCTTGGGAACGCCAAACTTCTCCAATTTCTCCATCGCCAGCGGCAACGCTGCTTCACTGGACGCAGTGGAGAAGGCAATCAGAATGGGTTCCTTAATGGCCCGCATCAGATGGAAGAAGTTGACGCGCAAAATAGCCGAGGCCCCCATCAGGACGACGAAAATGAAAAGAAGCAGCGCAAGGTACAGCGACAAGATAAGCTTGGCCAACGGGATAAGCATGCCCAAACCGAACTTGCCGACGGTAAAGGCAATGAGGGCAAAAACGCCGATCGGGGCCAGCTTCATAACATACCAGGTAAACTTGAACATGATTTCCGCAACGCTATGGGCCAGTTTGACCACCGGTTCACCCGTGGGGCCCATTGCCGCGGCGGCAACACCAAAGAAGGTGGAGAAGAAGACGATTTGCAGCATGTCGCCGCGGGCCATGGCATCCACGATATTGGTCGGGACGATATTAACGACCATCTGCATCATGTCAATGGACTTTTTCGCAGCGGCGGCAGCGGCGCCGGCGTCCACCCCGGAGACAGACACGCCCACCCCGGGCTTGAAGATATTAACCACGGCCAATCCGACAATCAGCGCCGCTGTCGTGGCGACTTCAAACCAGATAATTGCTTTGGCGCCGAGGCGACCCAGCTTTTTGAAGTCGCCGGTACCGGCAATACCCATGATGAGCGAGCTGAAAATCAGCGGCACGACAATCATCTTAATCATCCGGATGAACATGTCGCCGACCGGTTTGAGTTGCTGACCGTACTGAGGAAACACATAACCAAAAATAATACCAAGGAAAAGGCCAATAAAGATTTGCGTGGTAAGTCCCATACCTTTGCCTTTTTTGACTTCTGCCATGAATTGTACCTCCTTTGCTGAAATAATTCCCTAATACTCTTTTGCGAGTCCGGCCACGTCCACATTATAGCCGAAGCAACTAAAAAAGTCTATACAAAAAATACAGAACATTGTGTATACAAAATACATTGCCTATACAAGACTGGTTGCGCTTAAAAATTCGCCCCGGCTAACAAGGCGGAAACTGAAATTCAAGCTATTAATAGCATCGTCAAAATAAGCAAAAGCATACTTAGCGATCAGGCAAGCAAATTTTGGACGGGTTTGTTGGTAAATTTTCGGAAGGCCGTTCCATTTCCCGGCACAAGTCAAGAAAACCTTTCAGGACCCGCGCCGTCAGTCCCCAAATAACACGGGCGCCATATTGGTAAAACCAGACAGGATAAGTGATCCGCGGCTTCCAGTCCGGCGAATAGTCAGCCAAAAGATGGAAGGGAAAGTCAGATAGCGGCCGGGTAGCCATTTCCATATGTCCGACCTGGGGCTGGGCAGCCAAAAGCCAGACCAACGGCACAGTAAAAACTTCGGCCACTTCTTCCCTGTTCGGTTTGAGGTCCGCCACATCGGCCGCCAGATAGCCGACAAAGGGATATAATAATACCCCAATTTGGCCGATGACCCAGTCCAGCGGCCCCAGCGGGCGGATCTGCGCCGGGGCAAGGCCAAGTTCTTCGGCTGTTTCCCTTACCGCCGCCGCCAATGCACTCTGGTCACTTGCTTCGATCCTGCCTCCGGGAAAACAGATTTCGCCGGGCTGCCAGGCCAAGTTGCCGGAGCGCACTTCGAACAGCACTGCCAGACCCTCGGCGGTATCCACCAAGGGGAGTAAAACAGCAGAGCGGAAAAAGTCGCTTTTATTGCCGATATCACCATGTCGAGCGGCCAGCAGCTTTTGCAGCCGGTCGCAAAAATCCCTGCCCTGCATGAACATTCCTCCGCTATTTCCCAGTAATTTCGATCTTGCCGGCGAGGCCCGGCGTCGTTACTACCCGGCCGTCCTGGGTAACAAATACCGCCTCAACGCCGGGGAATTTTTGCAAAAGCTGCATTCCTCGCTCAACGCCCAGAACAAAAAGGGCGGTACTTAAAACATCGCCGTCGGTCGAATTATTTAAGGCGACGGTAACGCTGGCCACTTCCTGGGGCTGGCGGCCTGTCCGCGGATCAAGAATATGGGCGTAGCGGACCCCATTCCTCTCAATAAACCGCTGATAGTCGCCCGATGTTTGTAAAGTATCCCAGTCGGTTAAGGCCAGCTTGGCGATAATGTCCTCACTCCGCCGCGGATGCTGGATGCCAATGCGCCACGGGGCGCCGTCCGGTTTAACGCCGATTACCCGTACATTGCCGCCGGCGTTAACAAGGGCCGATTTAACCCCCATAGCTTTTAGCTTTTCCACCGCCTTGTCAGTAGCATACCCTTTGGCGATGCCGCCCAAATCCAAGCGCATCCCCGGTTTGGGCAAGTATACCGTGTTATGCACCTCATCCACCTCTACCAGACGGTAGTCCACTAGCGGCAAAAGGGCGTTTATTTCCGCCTGGGTAGGAACAAAATCACCCTTGCGGCCGATGCCCCATAGCTCGGTTAGCGGCCCGATGCTGAAATCAAAGGCCCCTTCCACCTGGGCAGAGAGCTCTTTAGCCCGTTTAAGCAAATGCACAAGCTCGGGGTCTACGCTTACCTTGCTTTTGCCGGCCTGGTCATTGATCTTGGCTAGCTGGCTATTGGGATCAAACTGGTTAGCAAGGTCGTGAATGCGCTTAAATTCGCCGAACGCCGCTTTGACCGCCTGTTCGCTCCCCGGCCCGTAGGCGGTAATTTCAATGATTGTATCCATTAAAAACTGCGTTTCCTTGTATGGCTTAGGCGTAGTAAAGTTGGCTAAGCCGCAGCCGGCCGCCAGCAGGGCCAGCAGCAACGCCAGCAAAAGCACCACAAATCGACGGTAATTGAGCATAATGCGACTCCTTTTTTAGGATATGTAGTTATTCGGCCTTTACCCGGCAAAAACCTGCATAAGCAATAGTAAAAGGGCAACCGCTTTCGGCTGCCCTTAACTATTAAATTAAATCCAACCACGCAGTTTCATCGCTTCGGACAGGCGTTCGAGAGCGACGATATAGGCGGCTACGCGCATATTCACTTGATATTTCTGCGAAGCTTTATAAACTTCGTTGAAGGCTTTCACCATCAGTTCTTCTTCACGGGCGTGGACTTCCCGTTCGCTCCAGTAGTACCGGTACAGGTTCTGCACCCATTCGAAATAGCTGACCGTTACCCCGCCGGCGTTGGCGAGAATGTCGGGAATGACCATGACGCCCTTAGCGCTCAGGATTTCGTCGGCTTCCGGCGTTGTCGGACCATTAGCCCCTTCGGCAATGACTTGGGCCTTAATGCGGTCGGCATTTTCGGCGGTAATCTGACCTTCGAGCGCCGCCGGCACCAGCACGGTCACAGGCAGTTCAAGCAGTTCCTTGTTGCTGACGGCCTTAGCGCCAGGATAACCGACCACCGAGCCCGTCTCCTTGACATATTTCTCCACATCATAGGGATTAAGGCCTTCTTCGTTGTAGATGCCGCCATTGACATCGCTAACGGCCACTACCTTGGCCCCCAGGTCATGAATGAGTTTGGCCGAAAAGCCGCCGACATTGCCAAAGCCCTGTACGGCTACGGTGGCTTGGGACTTGTCGATACCTAAAACGTTGAAAGCTTCCCGTACGCAGAACATCACACCCCGGCCGGTAGCCGAGCCACGGCCCGCCGAACCGCCGATGGTTTTGGGCTTGCCGGTAATAACCCCGGGAACGTTATGGCCGCGCAAGCGGCTATATTCGTCTACCATCCAGCCCATAATGCGCGAATCGGTATTTACATCCGGCGCCGGAATATCGTCATATTCGCCAATGATCGGGGCAATCCGCTGAATATAACCCCGGGACAGCCGCTCCAGTTCACTGCGGGACAACTTGCGCGGATCTACGACAACCCCACCCTTGCCTCCACCATAGGGCAGTCCAATAACGGCGCATTTAAAAGTCATCCAGAAAGCCAGCGTCTTGACCTCGTCCATGGTCACGTCCTGGTGAAAACGAATGCCGCCTTTAGCCGGTCCGAGCGCAGTGTTGTGCTGCGAGCGGTAGCCGGTAAATACCTCAATCCGCCCGTCGTCCATCGTAACGGGTATGCTTACCTCCAGCGTCCGCTCCGGTTGCTCAAGGATCTTGGCCACCTTGGGGTCAAGTTTCATAGCCGCAGCCGCTTTTTCGAGGTTCTTCTTGGCCATCTCAAAAATATTTTGCATTTTTATGAACACCTCCTAAATTCATTGTATCTTCCTGAAATTTATGTGTCTAGCGCATTGTGTATACATAATACAAGCGCCACAAGTTAATTTTTTCACAAAGTACAAAGGTCTTATTCTCATTGACTATATTGTTTCATATATATATAGGAATTATTAATCTTCCTAAAAATTGTAATTTGAGTGCCAAGGAATAAAATTTCACAAAATCAAATCCAAAACTGTCAGGACGAATGGCAAGATAGATTGTCTAAAAAAAGACCAAGCGTCCACAATTCAACGTGGGCGCTTGGTCTTTTACAATTCAAAGGTAGCCAATGAGCGGTATACTCTCTTTTTCTCTTCAACAGCACTAGATATTAAGGAAAAACTTTTTACAGAAAAGCTGGTGCCGCCAGCGGTTAGCCGCAGCGCCTGCTGGTATGCTTGGGCATCGGTAAACCAGACATCCCGGGCAAGAGTTATATGCGGCTTATAAGGCCGGTTTTCCGGAATAAAACCCAGATCCTTCATCCCCAGGACAATAGCACGCTGCAGTCGGTTCAGCGCGGTCAAGTCACCGCCTAATCCCACCCAGACAACGCGGTAAGGATTGTTTTGCCCAAAGCAGCCTAACGCCCCAAGGGCAAGGCGCAAAGGGCTGTGCTCTTTGGCTACTTGCTGCAGACAACGGCATATATCCCCCACTTTATCCTCCGCTACTTCGCCTAAGAACTGAAGCGTGAGGTGCATATTATGTTTAGCCGTAAACCGTCCGCTGCTGACATACCGCCGCAAATAGTCCTGCGTTTGTCCCAGTTTATCAAGTATGTCTTCCGGAAACTCGATGCCGATAAACAACCGCATAGCCCACACCTCTTGCCTAAATTAAAAAACAAAGAGCACCTTGTTACGGGCGCTCTCAGGTAACCGGCGTCTACCTATCCTCCCAGGCCGTCTCCAGCCAAGTACTTTCGGCGTTTACGGGCTTAACTTCTGTGTTCGGTATGGGAACAGGTGGATCCCCGTAGCTATCGACACCGGATATTTAATTCGGGAAAGTAATAATCCGTTTTCCACTTTCCCTCAAAACTGCACAGAAGATTATTCGCACATTTTAGCCCTTTTTAGGTCAAGCCCTCGGCCGATTAGTACCAGTCCGCTCAAGCGGTTGCCCGCCTTACACTCCTGGCCTATCTACCTTGTCTTCTACAAGGGGCCTTACCAACTTCCGTTGTGAGAGACCTCATCTTAAGGCCGGTTTCACGCTTAGATGCTTTCAGCGTTTATCCGTTCCGGACGTAGCTACCCAGCTGTACACCTGGCGGTATAACTGGTACACCATTGGTCCGTCCACTCCGGTCCTCTCGTACTAGGAGCAGCTCCTCTCAAGTCTCTTACGCCCGCGATGGATAGGGACCGAACTGTCTCACGACGTTCTGAACCCAGCTCACGTACCACTTTAATGGGCGAACAGCCCAACCCTTGGGACCTACTTCAGCCCCAGGATGTGATGAGCCGACATCGAGGTGCCAAACCTCCCCGTCGATATGGACTCTTGGGGGAGATTAGCCTGTTATCCCCAGGGTAGCTTTTATCCGTTGAGCGATGGCCCTTCCACTCGGTACCACCGGATCACTAAGCCCGACTTTCGTCCCTGCTCGACCTGTCCGTCTCGCAGTCAAGCTCCCTTCTGCCTTTACACTCTCCGCGCGATTTCCATCCGCGCTGAGGGAACCTTTGGGCGCCTCCGTTACTCTTTCGGAGGCGACCGCCCCAGTCAAACTGCCCGCCTGACACTGTCCTGAGGTTCGTTACTCCTCCAGTTAGAACTCCAGTAAACCAAGGGTGGTATCCCAACGTCGACTCCACACGAGCTTGCGCCCATGCTTCTCTGTCT